>JAIQGK010000008.1 GCA_020072645.1 Terriglobia bacterium | reverse complement strand
AACTCCTTCAGCTTTGCTTTTTCCCCTTTTACCCGCGCTCCGTACAGCTCTGCCAACTCATGCACCAGCACTCCTATGGACCAGCCATCGCTTACGATGTGGTGCATGGTGATCACCAGCATGTGCTCCTCCGCACCCACCCCCAGCAGCTTCACCCGCAATAACGGTCCGCGGCTTAAGTCAAACCCGCGAAGCGCCGCCCCGCGAGCAAGCCGGATAGCCTGTTCTTCCCGCTGCTCCCTTTCTTCTTCATGAAGATCCGCCTCTTCGATTTCCGGGTCCGTCTCGGTCATTACTTCCTGGATCGGGGTCCCGTCTTTCATCCCGAAGCTGGTCCGTAACGCCTCATGTCTTCTGATAATCTCCTGCAGGCTCCAGTGCAGCGCCTCCGTGTCCAATGGGCCTTTCAGATTGATCCAGAGCGGTATGTTGTATGCCGCGCTGCCCGGCTCCAACTGATCCAGGAACCACAGTCGCTGCTGCGCAAATGAAAGCGGCAAAGCTCCGCTCCGAACTGCTCGCGCGAGGGAAGGCGCCTTCCGCGTTCTGCCTTCGGCACTCAACTGCTCGACGCTCTTTGCCAGCTCTTCTACGGAAGACGCTTCAAAGAGCCGCCGCAAGGGGACCTCTACTCCGAGAAGGTCGCCAATCCGGGCCATAACTTGCGTTCCCAGCAATGAATGCCCGCCCAAATTGAAAAAATTATCAGCAACGCTTACCGGACCGCAGCTCAGCACGTCTTCGAAAATTCCGCAAAGCATCTCTTCCATGGGCGTCTTCTCCCGCGGCATGGAGTCGATCGGAAGGGCCCCGAGTTCCGGCTGTAATTTCGCCAGTGCCCGGCGATCGACTTTTCCGTTCGCATTTACTGGAAGTTTCTCCAGAAAGATAAACGCGAACGGAACCATGTATTCGGGTAGCTTGCTGCGAAGATGCGCGCGCAGCTCATTGATTTGCGACGGAAGAGATGTGTCTCCTGACAGGCAAGCCACAAGCTGCTTCTCGCCGGCTTGCGGGCCCTGGTGGATGATAACCGCGGCTTCCCGCACGCCTGCGTGCTGTCCCAGCACAGCTTCAATTTCTCCCAACTCAATGCGATATCCGCGGATTTTAACCTGATGATCGGCCCGGCCATTGAATTTCAGACGCCCGTTGTTGCGCCACAAGGCCAGGTCCCCCGTGCGATACATGCGGGACCCCGGCTTTCCGTAAGGATCCGGAAGAAAACGCTCCGCTGTCAGATCAGGTCTGCCCGAGTATCCACGCGCCAGACCTGCTCCTCCAATCAACAGTTCACCGTTCACGCCAACCGGCACGGGTTCCATGTGCTCATCCAGAACATAGAGCCTGCGTTTGGGGAGAGGACGCCCGATCAGAACATCTACCGGCTGGCTGCTCGCCGGCGGGAAATAATGCTCCGTGCATTCGATCACCGCTTCCGTGGGCCCGTACGCATTGACCACATCGATGCGCTCCGGCACGGTCTGCCGCCACTGTTCCACTGCTTCTGCTGGAATGCTTTCACCGCTCAAGATGATCAGACGCGTGGCGGATCCGCTCAACTGGGGCCAGGAACGTTGAAATGCGACCAACAATGCGGGCGAGAACTCTGCAACTGTGGCGCCGGTCGCCACCATGTAAGCGATGGGATCGACTCCTTCGCTCCTGAAATCCGGCAGGATCTCAAGCTGCGCGCCAAAGCACAAAGCGAGGAAAAGCTGGCCGAGAGAAACGTCAAAGACTGCTGAAGCAATCAGCAGAACCTTGTCAGCCGGCGAGATTCCATACATTGAATTGATGCTATGCAGAAAATAAACAAGTTCATGGCGCTCAACGACTACGCCTTTGGGCAGACCGGTGGATCCCGAGGTATGGATAATGTAGGCAGCATTTTCCGGAAAAGCCCGGGATGCGGGGGGCTCCGCGCTTTGGGTTGCAATCTCCTCCCAGCCGCTATCGAGATAAACAATATGGCCTTCGTAGTCCGGCAGGCGTTCTTGCATGCTTGCATGCGTCAGCAGGATTTTCACGTTCGCATTGCGCAGAACGTAACCAATACGTTCCGCGGGATACAGCGTATCGATAGGCACATAAGTACCTCCGGCTTTCAGCACGGCAAGCGGACCCAGTACCAGGTCCAGGCTGCGATCAAAGCAGCATCCCACCCCAACCTCCGGCTCTGCTCCCATTGCTTGCAGATAGCGCGCCAGTTGGTTGGCCCGCTGCTCCAGTTCGCGATAACTCCAACTTTTTCCCTGGAAGCTGACCGCCAGGCCCTCCGGATTGCGGGCGGCATGATGCGCAAAAAGATGCTCCGGGGCGATTTCAGCGTCAGCTTCAAGCTTACGTGAGTTCCAATCTTCCAGGATCTGCCGCTTCTCAATGCTGCTCAGCAGCGGAATTTCCAGCACCGGCCGTTCGGGCTCGGCAACCACGCTTTCCAGAATTGTCCGCCAGTGGCCCAGCAGAGCCTGCATTTTTTCGGGATGAAAGAGGTCGGTCTCATATTCCAGGTTTGCCCGCATCCCCGCCCCGGTTTCAGTCACGTTCAGGCTGATCTCGAATTTGACGGTTGTTTGGGACGTGGGCTGGAAAGAGGAGACCCGCAACTCTCCTAACCTCAACTCTTCTATGGGAACATTCTGGAGCAGGAACGTCACCCGCACGAAAGACGGACCGCCCATGTCGCGTTCCGGCCGCAGCTCCTCCATCAGCTTTTCAAAAGGAAGGTCCTGATGGGCATACGCATCCAGCACTGTATTTTTCGTCTGCGCCAGCAACGCACGGAAGCCGGGATTCGGTTCCAGATTGGCGCGCATGGCAAGGACGTTGACAAAGAACCCGATCAGCCCTTCCGTTTCCAGCCGGTTCCGTCCAGCAATCGGTGAACCCACCACGACGTCCCGCTGTCCCGTATAGCGCGCCATGAGTACTTGAAAAGCGGCCAGCAGCGTCATAAACAGGGTGACATCCTCTCGCCGGCTCAGATCCTTCAATCGCGCTGTGATCTCGGCGCCCAGATGGAAAGACAGGACTGCTCCCCGATTGCTGACGTGGGTTGGGCGGGGAAAGTCCGGTTGTACGGTTAGCGGCTCAACTCCCTCCAGTTGTTTGCGCCAGTAACTCAGCTGTTCCTCCAGGGCTTCATGCTGGAGCCAATTCCGCTGCCATACGGCAAAATCCGCATATTGAATCTCAAGCGGCGGAAGCTGGGGCTGGACGCCCTTTAACCTTGCTTCGTAGAGGAGAGTCAATTCCCTGATCATGATTCCCACGGACCAGCCATCGCTGATGATGTGGTGCATGGTGAACAGAAGCACATGATCATTGTGTTCAAGGCGCAGCAACCTGGCCCGGACCGGCGGACGTTCGCTGAGATCGAATGGCAGGGTTGACTCCTGCTCGGCGATTTTCCGCACAGCTTCCTGGCGCTGTGGTTCAGGTTCCGCCATCAGATCGGTAAACTCAAAAGCTGGATCGAAGTTTTCATGGACTTCTTGCTGCGGAACTCCTTTGACGCTGGGAAAACTGGTTCGCAGAACTTCATGTCTCCGGATGATCTCCCGCATGCTCCATTGCAGCGCATGCGTATCCAGATCGCCTTGCAGCCGGATGCCGAACGGTATGTTGTAAACCGCGTTTTCTGGCTGCAACTGCTCCAGAAACCACAGCCGCTGCTGGGCAAACGAAAGCGGCAGCGTCTGGTCTCTGCTGCACTTTATGATGGCGGGAAGACTGGTCTTTACCGGAAATAATCCGCGCAGCCTTTGTTCCAGCAAGAGGCGTTTTGCGGGCGACAGCTTCGATGCACGATCAGGGGCGGAGGTCTGCATAAGGGGGTTCCAATTCCATGTTGAGGGCAACGCTTTCAGGAGAGAGAGTAGACGCGTTATTCCCGCGCCGCTGCGTTCAGTTTGACGAGTTTTTCGGCTTCTTCTTCGGAGATCTGTTCGATGTCGTCGATGAGCGCATCCTCGATCAGAGCCGCCAATTGCGCCACGGTGGGAGATTCAAACATCTGGCGAAGCAGGAAATTCACGTGGAATGTCTCTCGTATTCGTGAAATCACCTGGGTCGCCAGCAAGGAATGGCCGCCCAACTCAAAAAAATTGGCTTCCACGCTGACCTTGTCGAGGCGCATTAGCTCACAGAGGATCGCTGCGACGGTTTCTTCCACCGGGGTGCGGGGGGCGACATGGCCGGAAGAGGCGCCGGAGAGCTGTTCCGGATAGGGCAACATCACGCGATCGAGCTTGCCGTTGGCATTCAACGGCAGCTCCTCCATCGCGACAAACACCGATGGAACCATATAATCAGGCAGTTTTCCGGAGATATAAGTGCGCAGTTCCTGGGCGTCCACAGCCTCGCCCGTCGGCACCACATAGGCCACCAGATGGTTCTGGCCCACACGATCTTCGCATGCAGCTATGACCACCTTGCGTACCAATTCATGCTCGCGCAATGCGGCTTCAATTTCTCCCGGTTCTATCCGGCAGCCCCGAATCTTCAATTGCTGATCGGTCCGGCCGATATACTCCAATGTTCCATCAGCGCGCCACTTCACCCGATCGCCGGTACGGTAGATGCGTTCTCCGCAGGCGAACGGGTTGGGAAGGAACCGTTCAGCGGTAAGATCTGCGCGATCCCAATATCCACGGGCTAGGCCGGCACCGCCGATAAAGAGTTCGCCCGTCACTCCCGGGGGACAGAGATGCAAATACCTGTCAAGCACATAGGTTTGCGCATTCTGAACCGGCCTCCCGATGGGGATGGTTTTGCCGTCCAGCGCGACCTTGATCCATGTTGTCACCACCGTGGCCTCGGTGGGACCATAGTGATTCACAACGCTGAACCCCGGATCCTTCACGGCCAGTGGCAGCAGTCGATCAGCTCCGGTCAGCAGTGTCTTTAATGGCAAATGCTCTGGTTCATGAGAAATCAGTGCGGTTGCCACCATCGTGGGCAGGAATGCGATGGTGATTCCATTCGTTGAAATCCAATCCATCAATCGTGGTACGGAAAGACGATCTTCTCCAGTGACTATATGCAGGCTCGCTCCATAAGACAATGTTGGCCAGATTTCCCATATAGAAGCGTCAAATCCCTGGGATGCATACTGGGACGCGCGGTCCTGACCGCCGGTGCCGTAAGTTTTGGCATGCCACTCAATCAGATTCACCAGGCTACGGTGGCTGATCACCGTTCCTTTGGGGCGGCCTGTGGAGCCCGACGTATATATAAGGTAGGCGGCATTTTCAGCATAGCCGGCCGATTGCGGTTCTTCTTCTGGCATTTTGCTGATTTCGCCGGCATCACGGGTGAGGAGCACCCGATGCCGAAGGTATGGTGATTGCAGCAGTTCCTCTTCCTGCTCCATCAACAGGAACTCTGCCCGCGAATCTTCAAGGATCAGTTTTGTGCGCTCCGGCGGATGTTCCGGATCGAGAGGCACATACGTTCCGCCTGCTTTCGAGATGGCAAGCATCCCGGCTACGGCCGCGGCGCTGCGCCTCACGATTACCGCCACACGCGTCTCAAGCCCCACTCCGAGACTGCGCAGATAATGCGCCATTTGGTTCGCCCGCCGTTGCAGTTCAGAGTAACTCAGACTCTTTCCTTCACAGCTGACGGCACACGCGTTGGGTGTCTTTTGGGCCTGCGCATCAAACAATTCATGGGCAAGATGCTCAGGAACAGCCTGTGCGGCCCCGTTGCCCAGACGCAGCAGACCGTCGATTTCCTCCTGGCCCAGCATCCGCAGCTCAGAGATGCGCTTTTCCGGCGTCCGGACAAGCTCTTCCAGAAGCCTGCACCAGTGCTTTACCATCCTGGCCACTGTCTGTCTCTCAAAGAGGTCCGTGGCAAAGATGCATGTGCCGGAAACACGACCGGCCGATTCCTGAAGTGTAAAGACGAGATCGAAGCGCGCGCTGTGCTCAGACGAGCCAAGTTGCTCCAGTTGCACACCTGAAAATGGATTGAAAGAATCCGGTTGATTTTGCAGCAGCAGCTTGACCTGAAAGATAGGCTCACGGTTCAGGTAGCGCTCCGGGTTGTATCTCTCCACCACCCGCTCGAAGGGTACATCCTGGTTGGCGTAAGCGCTCAGGCAGGTTTCGCGAACCTGCTGCAACAGCTCCCGGCTTGTGGGGTCGTTGTCGAGATGAGTACGCATCACCAACTGGTTGACAAAGAATCCGATGAGCGGCTCCAACTCGGCCCGGTTTCGATTTGCGACATCGGTACCCACAACAATGTCTTCTTGTCCGCTATAGCGTGAGAGCATGATCTGAAAGGCCGCGAGCAGCACCATGAACAAGGTGGTCTTTTCACGCCGACACAGCTCATAAAGGGCCGCAACCACCTCTCCCGGCACGTGGATGGGGACAGAATCACCGCGACGGCTCAGTTGCGGCGGCCGGGGATGGTCAAACGGCAATTCCAGGACGGGAGAGCCCTCCAGTTGGTGGCACCAGTATTGAAGTTGCCGCTCGATAATGTCTTCCTGGAGCGTTGCCCGCTGCCAGGCGGCATAGTCCGCATATTGCACGGATAACTCCGGAAGAGGCGACGGTTTCCCTTTCAGAAACGCGCCATAAATTGCCGCGACCTCCCGGACCAGTATGCTCATCGACCAGCCATCGCTCACGATATGATGCATCGTCAACAGGATTACATTCTGCTGCTCGCTCAGAGTCAGCACCCGGACGCGCCACAGCGGTCCTTGTGTGAGATCGAAGCGGATGCGGGCCTCAGCGGCGGCTGCTTCCTGTATCCGTGCCCGCTGTTCTTCTTCCGGCACATGCCTGAGATCGGTGATCTCCATGGCGAATGACTGGAAGGGCTCGATTACCTGCAGATCGTGCCCGTCTTTACGAACAAAACGCGTCCGCAGCGATTCGTGCCTGCGCGCAATTTCTTCCACGGTGGCTTGCAATACCGTCAGGTCAAGAGGACCGGTGAGACGCCAGCCGGAAGAGATGTTGTATCCAAAGCCGCCATGCTCCAACTGGTCCATGAACCACAGCCGCTGCTGGGCAAAGGAGAGCGGTACGCCGCCCTCGCGTTCCACCCGGGGAATGCTCCCGGATTTTTGCTGCTCAGCCGAAAGAAGCGCTTCCAGCGCCCGGCGCTTTTCAGGAGAAAGCGCCGCAATCCGTTCATTGATGATGTCTGACATTTGATCCTCAGGATTGATTCTGCGCAGAGCCGCACTGGGAGGCCGGCCCGGAGATATTTAGTGAGAAGGCCGGAGCAGCGCTTTCACGTCGTCTGAGTCCATTTGTTCCACCAGATCGAGCAGGCGCAGCATATGATCGTTGTGCCTGCGCTGCTGTGCTTCTTCCATGATCCCGGCAAAATCGCGGAGCCGGGGATGGGAAAACAGGCTGCGCAGTTCGATCTCCGTACCCGTAATCTCGCGCAACCGGACGACAACGCGGGTAGCAAGCAGCGAGTGGCCACCGAGATGGAAGAAATTTGCGGTGGAACTCACCGCTCTTGTTCCCAATACCTCGCTCCAGACTTTGGCGACCAGTTCCTCCATGGGAGTGCGCGGAGGAACAAAATCGGCCGCGCTGAAGTTGTCGCCGGAGGGCTGCGGCAGCGCCTTGCGATCCAGCTTGCCGTTCGACATAAGAGGCAGGTCCTTCAACACGACGAGCTGCGAAGGAACCATGTATGCCGGCAGGCGCTCTCTCGCGAATTCAAGCAGCCCGGCGGAAAAGCCGGCATCATCTTGTGCAGCGTTGATTGCCGGCTCGCCCTCCTCGGAAAAAAGCGCGGAGTAAAAGGATGATTCGCGAAATCCTTTTCCAAAATGGTTGGAACGGAAACTGAAAGAGACATCTCCTCCGGAGCTTCGCAATACCCGCCCTTCCAGCATGTAATCCGGGTTCACTCCGTTCTCGCAGAGTCGAGCGCTACAGGTCGCTTCCACCCGATCGCAGGGCTTCACGCTCACCGGGGATTCAAAAACCGGAAAATACACGGGAAGCCAGCAGTGATCATGCTCGAGAATGTCGATCCAATGACCGGCCGAGGTTTCAAGCGTCAGCCAGACGAGCACTCCATCTAACTCGCCTTCTTTTTCGATCGTGAGGCTGATCGCGCGATCATACTCCGGTGAAACGGGTCCGCGAAAATCGAGTTCTTCAAATATGTCCGAATTGGAAAGCACCGCCGATCGAGGAAAGCGCTTGAAGCACACTCGCAGATCGAACTTCTTCGCCACCTGCTCAAAGATTTTTCGCACGTAATGGACGGATGTTTCGCTGAACCCCAAATTGTCCCTGATTTCCCGGGGAAGGTTTACGGCCGCAACACGTGTGCAGCTGCGCTGGGGGATCATGATGCCCGACGGTTTGAGAAAACGCCGGACATCGTTCAGAATGACCGCACCGCCTTCAACCCCGCCGATCGGCCCGACGATTTCTGAAACGCAGACATCGGCGGCTTCAGGCAACTCCGTGCGTTGTGCGTCGCCCTGGATAACCACGATTCGGCCGTCCAGTCCAAGCTCATGAACCAGGGCCCGGGCCCTCCGGCAGGATTCTTCCAAGCGCTCGATTGCGTATACGATGCGCGCTCCGGCTTCGATACACATGCGGGCCAGGACCGCATGTGGTCCAGTACCTACCTCGACGACCACCTTGCCGCAAACATGATCGGCGAAGGCGGCCCGATAAGCGTCATTACGGCGTGTATCCGCCAGCATGGCGCCATACAGCAGATCGTCATAAACAAAATACTCCGCGACCGACGGCCACAATTCGATATGGGCTGCGCCGCGAGGCTCCCGTATAACATAACCCACCAGCCGCTTGTCGCCGGGGGTGGTCTCCTGCCCTATAACAGCAGCTTCCCGCACTTCCGCATGCTCGGCCAGCGTAGCTTCAATTTCTCCTGGTTCGATCCGGCGTCCGTGTATTTTGATCTGCTGATCGACACGCCCCAGGTATTCCATCGTGCCGTCAGCCCGCCATTTGATGCGATCCCCAGTGCGGTAAAGCCTCTCACCGGGACTTGTAGCGTATGGGTGAGGCACAAAAGATTCCGCTGTCCGGTCCGGGCGTTTCAGATAGCCGCGCGCCATGCCGGCGCCGCTGAGATATAGTTCGCCGGGAATTCCGATGGGCGCCGGCTGCATTTTTCGATCGAGTACATACGCCTTCGTATTGGCAACCGGACGTCCGATCGTAACCACATCGCCGGAGAGCGGGCTGGAAATGGAGGCGCAAACAGTCATCTCCGTAGGGCCGTAACCATTCAGCATGGTCCGTCCCGCGGACCACTTGCGCGCCAGATCCGGAGGACACGCTTCCCCGGCCACGATGAGCGTCGGCAGCCCGGTGCATGGCTCAAGTGTTCCCAGCACCGATGGCGGCGCCGTCACATGGGTGATCCGCGCTTTCAACAGCAAGTCAGATAAAACGCTTCCAACCAGATGCTCGTTGGCCGGCGGCATGACCAAGGTCGCTCCTTTGAGCAACGCCATCACCCAGTCCGCTACTGATGCGTCAAAGCTCAATGGCGCAAACAACAGGACACGGTCCCCCAGCCCTACACCATACGGGCCAACTGCTTCGGCCAGATTGCATACTCCACGATGCTCGACGATCACCCCTTTAGGTTTACCCGTGGAGCCGGAGGTATAAATAAGATAGGCTGCGTTTTCTGGATTGACTTTTGCCGCTCGATTGCCGCTCCCGCTTGATGGCAGATACATATTGCTGGTAACAGCTTCCACTTGCACCGGTAGTCCCGCGAAAAGCTGCGCGGCCCTTTGCTCAAAACCGGCTTGCACCAGCAGCACGCGGATTCCCGCATCCTCCGCCATGTAGCGCAACCGCTCCACCGGATACACCGGGTCCAGCGGCACGTACGCTCCTCCCGCCTTCAGCACTCCCATCAGCCCCGCCACCATCTCCAGGCTCCGCTCCATCAGGATCCCCACCCGCACTTCCGCCCCTACTCCCAACTCCCGCAACCGCTCCGCTATCCCATTGGCCCGCCTGTTCAGCTCCCGATAACTCAGCTTCTCCCCTTCGTACTCCACCGCGATCGCTTCCGGACTCCGCTCTACCTGCGCTTCGAACAACTCCTGCACATTCTCGTCTTCCCTTACCTCCACCTCTGTCCGGTTCCACTCCACCAGCACCTGCTCCCGCTCTTTCTCATCCAGCAATTCCATCTCCCATATCTTTTCCTCTCCACCGCGGCTCGCCTGCTCCAGAATCCGCTGATAATGCCGGACCAGCCGCTGCACCGTCTCTCCGTCATACAGATCACGGGCATACACCACTTCACCCAGCAGTCCTTCATCCACTTCACTCAATGAGATCGTCAAATCGTATTTAGCGGCGGTTTGCTGTAATTGAACTTCACTGATTGTGAGCTCCTCCAGGCGCAGCCTTTCCATGGGAGCGTTCTGCAGCACCAGCCCCACCTGGAACAGCGGGCTGCGGCTCAGATCACGCTCCGGCTGCAACTCTTCCACCAGCTTCTCGAACGGTACATCCTGATGCGCATACGCTCCCAGGCATACTTCCTTCACCCGCCGCAACAGCTCCACAAAATGGATCTCCCCGCCCAGTTCCGTCCTCAACACCATCGTATTCGCGAAAAATCCAATCAACTCTTCCGTCTCTTTCCGGTTCCGGTTCGCTATCGGACTCCCCACTACCACTTCCTCCTGCCCCGACCACCGTCCCAGCACCACCGCGAACCCTGCCAGCAACGCCATATACAGCGTCGCTCCTTCCTGCCTCACCCTCTTCCTCAGTCCCTTCATCACCTCCCCGTCCACAACAAATTTCTCCCGCCCACCCGCATAGCTCGGCTGTCCCGGCCGTGGCCGGTCACTGGGCAGTTCCAGCGGTTCCACTCCCGCCAACGCCTTGCGCCAATATCCAACTCCTTCAGCTTTGCTTTTTCCCCTTTTACCCGCGCTCCGTACAGCTCTGCCAACTCATGCACCAGCACTCCTATGGACCAGCCATCGCTTACGATGTGGTGCATGGTGATCACCAGCATGTGCTCCTCCGCACCCAGCCCCAGCAGCTTCACCCGCAATAACGGGTAATTTTGCAGATCAAACGGTTCTTCCGCCCATGCGTGGACTAGGCGTAACACATCCTCATTCAGACCGGCCAGATCGATCTCCTCCACAGGCACCACGGCCCCGTTTACCAGTTCCTGTACGGGTACTCCATTGTTTTCCCTGAAGCGGGTGCGCAGGCTTTCATGCCGGTCCACAATTTCCCGAATGGCATAGAAGAGCGCCGGCTTGTCAAGACGTCCGTGAAGCCGCAACGCCGAGGTGATATTGTAAGCAGCGCTCTGAGGATGCAGCTGGTGTATGACCCACAGCCGCTGCTGCGCGAACGAGAGCGGTGATTCCGCTCCGCGCTGCACACGGACCAGAGGCGGAGGAGCCTTCGTCGCGGACCGCCGTGCATCCCTGATCTTCTCGCTGAGCTCCCTGGCCGTGGGCGCTTCAAACAACGTCCGCAATGGGATTTCCAACCCCAGCGCACCTCGAACACGGGACATCACCTGCGTCACCAGCAGCGAATGACCTCCCAAATCGAAGAAATTATCGTCCCTGCCCATCGGAGATTGGCCGAGCACTTCTTCAAAGATTCCACACAGGACCTCTTCCTCCATGCTGAGCAGGCTGTTCGCGGATGAAGCGGTTCCCTGGAGCATGCTTTTTGGAGGCAGCAGCGCCCGGCGGTCAACTTTGCCGTTCAGCGTGCGCGGTAATCGCGCAAGCGCTACATAAGCGCTGGGCGCCATCGATTCCGGCAAAAAGTTCAGGACATGTTGCCGCAGCGCGCCGATTTCGCACCCTTCGCCGGGCACAACGTAGGCACACAGATAATTCGAGCCTTCTTCGGTCCCATGGACCACGGCCGCGGCTTGCTCCACGCCGGGGCAACTCATCAGGACCGCTTCTATCTCCGTCAGTTCAATTCGCACCCCGCGGACCTTCACCTGCTGATCACGACGGCCGACCAGTTCGTAATCTCCCGAGTCCAGGATGCGCGCGAGATCTCCGGTCCTGTACAACAGATCGTTCGGATCGTTTTCTTTGCTGAAGCGGTTTGGAATGAAGGCGGCGCTGGTAAGGTCCGGACGATTGTAATATCCCAGCGAGCGGTAGGGTGTTCGAATAAAGATTTCTCCCACCATGCCGGGACGGCACAGGTTGCCATTCTCGTCTATGATCGCCGCCTGCGCTCCCTCGATGGGCTTGCCGACAGGGACGGAGGCCCTGTCGGCATCTTGCGGCGAGACAAAATAGATGAATTTCGTCATCGTTGTCTCGCTCGCTCCATAGAGATTCACGAGACGCGCGGCCTCGCCCAGCGCATACCACTTGCGCACGTCGCCCGGCAGCAATGGCTCGCCGGAAAGAAGCACGTGCCCCAGAGAATCCATTCTTTCCTGGCCCGCGGCTTTGCTGAGAAGCAGCCGAAAGACTGAAGGTACCGTATGAATGAGGTTGACCTTCCGTTCGTTTATCCATTGCCTGAGACGGGTTCCGTCCATCATTGTCTGCGGATCGGCCGGAACGCAAATCGTGCCTTTCAAGCACAGCGGCAGAAAGATGTCGCGAAGAAAAGCATCAAACATGGGAGAGATGAACTGGCTGACGCGCGTCCCTTCTTTCAAGCCCAGGGCGCCCATTTCCCAGCGAATATAGTGGTCGATTGCTTTCAACCGGCCGGCGATGCCCTTGGGAGCGCCTGTGGAGCCGGAAGTAAAGAAGATGTAGCAGAGCGCGTCAGGATCGGATTCTACCGGTTCCACGCTCGTCGGCGATCCGCTTTCAACGAGATCCGGGGCTTCAGCAATCACATGCACTGGGCTGGACAACCGCATGTGCCGGAATTGCTCAAGGTATTCTGGCTGTACCAACCCCCATCCCGGGCCACACAGTTCGAGCATTGATTCGGCGCGCCGGGCAGGCGTTTCCGGCAACAAGGGCACAAATACCGCACCGGCCTTGAGGATGGCCAGAAGAGCCACGACCAGGAACTCTCTGTCTTCGGCAAAAACAACCACCCTACCGCCGGGCCCGGCTCCCGCTGCCCGCAGCAGCTGGGCCATGGCATCGGATCTCCTGTGCAGGTGGCCATACGTAATCCGCTTGTCTCCGATTTCGAGGGCGATCAGATCAGCATGTCCTTCAGCAATGCTGGAGAACATTTCATGCACAAATGGCGGTCGTATGCGGGAAGAAACAGTGATGGGACTATAGGATTCAGGCAACATGGGAAGAAGGTACCGTTTCAGAAAAATTCAGATTTCCTGGGCTGCAAGAAACTGCGCGGCAGCTTCTGTCACATTGGGTGCTGCATCAAACAGAGCCAGGTGGTCGCCATGGTTTTCCACGAGCAATTGCGCGCGAGGCAGCCGCCCCGCGACAAATTTTGATCCCTCGGGATGCGCCGTATTGTCGTCGCGGCTGGTCACCACCAGGACCGGCTGCGTTACACGGCTTAATAAGGGCGTCACATCGGTTTCCATGATCTTGCCGTTCGATCTGCCATAAAGGAACAGAAGATCAGGATTTGCATATGGATAAAGGACAAAATGCGCGAGGTCCGGAGGAAAGTTTTTCAGAATATTCTGTGAAAACATCTTATGGATGTTCTCAGCCTGGGATTTTCCGGCGGCGATTGCCGCCATTAAGGCCTTCAGGTCCTTCTGGTGTTTTGTTTTCGGGCAGTGCGGACCCAATTCGTAATCGCCATGCCACAGGCTCAGGGAAGTTATCCGGCCCGGCTCACCTGCCGCGGCTGAAACGGCGATTACCGCTCCGCCACACAAACCCATCAGGTGAGATTCTCTTACATTGAAGTGGTCCATCACGGCAAAAAGATCCGCGACCTGCGCACTTACGTCATAAGCGAGTTCGTGCCCATTTGGCGAACTTTCAAAAAGCAACCGGCTTTCCCAGGTAATGACGAAATAGTCTTTCGCCAGAAAACGCATCCATCTTTCGCAGAGCTTTGCCGGCATCCCACAGGCTGCAACCAGCACCACGGTTTTCCGTTGATGCGAACCGGCCGTATAACAGCGCAGCAGAGCGCCATCAAATGACCGGGCCCTACCACGGAAAAATTGCCGATCGAAGTCGACGGAGACGGTCTGCTCAATCACTTCGTCGGCCGCAGGATATTTGAACAGCGCGTCCGATACAACAAGATCGTGGCCGAGGCCAAGACGGTTACTCACTACGGTTTCAAATACCGACTGCCGCCGGGGATCGAAATCCAGCCGAAACCGCGGTGCGCACGTCCGTTCGGAGATCCGGTTGATGAAAGTTTCGACAGCCGGCGGGCTGCCTTCGGGAACGTAGCCGGAAGCAGAGCCATTGCCAACGGGGACCACGCATACAGGTTGCTTCAGCGCGTCAACCAATGGCCTGACAGCCAGAACGCCCTTGACTAGTGATGCCAGCCGCTCTCTTTGTTGCTGAATATCCACTCTGAATTATTTTTGGCGGCCCGCGCCGCTGGTCCGGGCTCAGCGCTGGACGAAGTTTTTACCGCGGGTTGTTTGCGTCGTCAGCCGGTTGTGCCTGAATTCATCCTTGCCGGCCACGAGGACGGCTCCGTATTTTTCCAGGCTGACGCGCCCGCCGTATTCCTCGATTTCCGTTGTGTCAGGATAAACTTTCACGCAGGTCGGGACGTAGCGGGCGGCAAAGCCCATTCTCATCTCATTTGTTTTTCCGCTATGCGGATACGATGCATGCATGAGAGTTGACCAGAACATGATCGCCTGGCCCGGTCGCATTACCATGGAGATCGCCTTGGATTCGTCCGGCTTCCACTCAGGATCGATCTGCAGTTCACGATAGTCATAGCCGAAGAACCCGCGCCGCACGCCGTTTTTCTCCGCCTGATTGATCTTGTCGGGATCGTAATGCATTTTTTTTGCTTCATCGTAGCGCATCGTGGTGTGCGTGCCGGGAATGAACTGCAGGCATCCCATCTCCTCATTGGCCTCGGTGAAGGCCGTCCAGACCGTGATGGTACCGCCGAAATCCTCCTGCTCGTCAGGCCACAGAATCTGCGGAGAGCCAGACGCGTTGGCAAAGGTATCCGCCTGGTGCCAGTCCGTGCCTTCGTCCCCAGGATATTTGGGAAAGAACTCAGTCCGCCAGCACAGTACGTCCGGGCCCAGAACGCTGGTGACGCGGTCCACGATCTCCGGACGGGTGATGTGGTCGGCCAGGAACGGAGAATCGAGGTGGCGATCGTAATTGGCGATGTTGGTGTTGCCGGAAAGCGCCTCAGTGTTATAGACCGCTTTGCTGCGGTCCATTAATTGCAGGCGCTCACGGCGCCATAGCGTTTTCATTTCATCCGGCTGATACACGGTAAAGGGGCCGGCATAACCCAGTTCGTGAAAGTTTTTCAGTTCTTCGGCGGTTAGATGGAAAGCGGACGTTTGTACAGGTTGCATTATTGTTTCTCCACAGTCTGAAGTTCCTGCGCTTCTTTCAGCGCGTGCTCAATGCAGATGGACAGTTGTGCGATCGATGCTTCTTCTTCCAGTTCGCTGCCGTTGAGCCTGATCCCGAACTGGTTATTGATAGCAGCAAGAAGTCGCATGAGCCCCAGGGATGTGCCGCCAAGATCAAAAAAATCGTCGTGAAGAGCGGTCCCCGGTCGCTGCAAGATGTCCTGCCAGATCCTGGCGACGCTCTCCTGGATCGCAGTCATTCCCGCGAAAGCCTCCGCGCCGGACTGCTCCGCTTTCTTTTCCAGCAGCAGAGCTTCACGATCAATTTTCCCGTGGCTGGTCAGGGGCAGATCGGGCAGGACAAAGAAGGCGGCCGGTCGCATGTAAACAGGCAGCTCGAGTTTCGCGCGCTCCGCCAGCTCAGAAGAGATTTGACGCGCCGCATCCTGGGTGAGATTCCTTCCGGAATGGGCAGCGACGAAGGCCAGAAGACGCACATCGCCATCAGGAGATTTCTCCGCCAGCACGGCTGAGCTTTTTACATCCGGATGTTTGGCCAGGCACAGTTCGATCTCGCGCGGCTCAATGCGAAATCCTCGAATCTTGATCTGATCGTCAACCCGACCCAGATAAATCAGCTCACCATTGGCCTGGCGGGCGGCGCGATCTCCAGAACGATAGGTCAGCGTTCCATCGGATTGGCGTAGAAATCGCTCAGCCGTGAGTTCAGGCCGGTTCAGATATCCGCGCGCAACCCCAGGGCCGCTGACATGAATTTCCCCGGCAGTTCCCTCCGCCACAGGAGTTCCGGCCTCATCCAAAAGAGTGACTTGAAGATCGGGAATGGGTATCCCGATGGGGCTAAGCTCCGGATGTGCAAGGTCCTGCTCCGTGATGCGCTTCCAGGTAACGTGGACCGTGGTTTCAGTGATGCCGTACATGTTCACCAACGCGGGCTTTTGCAATCCGTAACGCTCTATCCACGGGCGAAGCATGGCCATGCTCAACGCTTCGCCGCCGAAGATAACCTGGCGCAGCAGATAAGGCGCAGCCGGATTCGCCATTTCAAAAGCGGTGAACTGCTGAAATGCGGAGGGTGTCTGGCACAGCACGGTGGCCTTTTCACGCAGAATGAGTTCCCGTAACTGCTCCGGTGAACGAACAATATGTGAAGGAACTACCACCAATGTCCCTCCGTGCAGCAACGCTCCCCATATCTCCCACACCGAAAAATCGAAGCTGATAGAGTGGAACATCAGCCATATGTCCTGTTCATTGAAGCCGAACCAGTCTTGGGTCGATGCGAACAGCCGGGTTACGTTCCGATGTTCGATCAGCACCCCTTTGGGCTTGCCGCTCGAGCCCGACGTATAGATGACATAGGCGAGATTTTTCTCGCTGTGCGTCGATCTGGACGGGCCGTGCCCGTTCCTCGCATCCCGTTCCTCCGGCTCATCGATATAGACCGGCCTGGAGCACAAGCCGGCAAGATGCTCCCCATGATTTCTGGTGGTCACGACAATGCCGGCTTTGCTGTCCGCCAGCAGAAAATCAACCCGGAGTTTCGGATAGAGGGGGTCGATCGGCAGATAAGCCCCGCCCGCCTTCAGAATAGCCAACATTCCGACGATCATCTCGATACTTCGGTCAACACACAGGCCCACCAGGGTGTCAGCGGCAATACCCATTGATTTGAGGCGGGCTGAAAGCGCGCTGCTGCGATGATCCAGGTCGCGATAAGTGATCTGCTGATCACTGAACCGCACTGCGATCCGCTCCGGGAAGCGCCGTGCCGTGTCTTCAAATATCTGCTGCAGGGTCTTTCCATGTGACATAGGTTGTCCTTAGAGGGGGGTTGGTTTGGGAGAACGAGACGGCTTATGCAGCCGAATTGGAACCCAGGGCGGTCAAGGCAAATCTCGGAATCTCCACCCGGGCGTTATAGGCAACCGCTCGCAGGAGGATCAAAACCCGCTCACGACCGGGCAGGTCGCGCTCAAAGACTCCGACGAGGTCGCGAAGAGGCCCTGATCGTATGACAACTTCGTCCCCCGGCTGCAACAGGGGGTCGCGCATCACCATCCCAGTTTCGGAAATCCGGCTGCGCATGATCCCAATCACATCGTCGGGAATCGCAGCCGGCACGCCTCCGAAATTCACCACGTAGAGGACGCCGCGGGTGAATTGAATTTTGGAGGTCATCGCTTCGATGAACCGGGCAAAGATATACCCGGGAAAAAGAGGACGCGGAGAACGCGATCTTGCGGAAGGCAGCCATGGAATGAATGATTCCACGTTCCATGCTTTTAAATTGTCTGCAGCGCGTTTTTCCTGAGAAGTTTTTGTACGGAGTGCGTACCAGGAGAGAGTTGGGGCGAACATCAGAACCTCAATAGCTTTGCCTGCTTACAGGCTTTTATCGATGGGCAAGCGATATTCCATAGCTATCAGCACATGACAGCTTTGAATAGATAGCGGTTTCTGGTCAGGCTGGTGGATTACTTCCCAAATAGAGAATCAGCTTCGAAAATATAGCGACGAAATAAAAGTTCATGCATCACTGTATTTCATTGAATAGCAGCTTAGCCCCGCGCCTGCATCTTTCCTCAGGCTCAAAGGACGCATATCAGCCCATACTTCTTTACATAAACTAAACATTCGGACCTGGTTACCGCTTTCCCGGACTATTCCCGCCTAAGGCGTTTTGCTGATGGATATGCCAGACTGAGTATCGTTCTTCATGCTTTACTACAACTTATAAGCTATACGAATTTTTAATTGTTTCATTCATTAAGGAATATCTTAAACTAGCTGAAAAGTAACCGGATTCCCCGCGGAATCCGCCTACCTATAGAACACATCTCTCTAAAACAAATGCGCTAAAAACTACGCATCAAAGTGATTTTTTTGACACTTAGGGTCGGAATGTCCGATAAAACTGGAATTTTTTAACTTATCAGCGGAGATGATCTTCGGGGTTGACTAAAGTAAAGGCAGGCTACCGCCATTTTGAGTAATCAGGCTTGCAACTCACATCAAAGATCTTAAAAATATATAGATAACTAAACATTGCGATGGTTTATAAAACCCACGCATTAGGGATCATATCTGACCAAATTTAACGCTGTCAAGACATTCGCGCTGGTAAAAGTTCAATGCTTCCATTGTCCCTTTGTAAGCTTCAATGGCACTGATTCCATTCGGCTGTTAGAGGAAGTTCCTTACTTTAGTGGTTGCCTTCGCCGACAAATCGTTGAATGGCTTGGATGGAAAGCTTTCCGTATCCACAATCTACAAAGGTGATTTGGTTGTAAACCAGATTGCCAACATTGATCCGGAGAGCATTCGAGATAGTACGATTGTGAAGATACAAGTCAAGAGCATGCCCAAAATAGAAGCTCCGCAAATGATTAATCTGATGTTTCCATCGAAAGAAGGCACCGCTGACCCGCTGGTTGTTTCAGCCCAACTGCTTGCGGTTGAGAGCCCGACAATTCGGTGACTGTTGCACTTAAGGGACAAGATGCTCGCGACGTGTTAAAACGCATTGCTCAAAGCGGAATATCACCTGTGCCCAGCAATCGCATTCACCACAAGTTTAGGGTGATCACACGGGATTGCCTTCTGAGCTTAAAAATAGCCACGCCATCACTCTAAGGTGAGCGACGTGATGCTGGTCACATCCCGCGGCGGCCTGCCGGAGAATGATCGTTAGTAGAGCTTGTTCCGCGGCCTCGATGATTCCGGTAAACGGGGATGGAGGTAAATATGTTATCCAGTGTGAGCACGCGTCTGATCCAGATAAAACGAATTGCGGTCCTGACAGACTTAGAAAGTGATTCAGAAAAGATAGTGCGTTACGCCGCTTCGTTGGCCCGCTGGTACGGATCGGAGTTATTGCTTGTCCATGCCTGCCCTCCAGAGTTTTATGCGGCAATGCCTCCGGAGCCGCTTCCCATGTGGCCCGCAAGTGGCTTGTCTCCCAGAGAAGATGCCGAGCAAAAGGCCAAGGCTCTAACTGACAAGCTGAACCTTAAGGACCTTACGCCAAAGGTCTTGATTCGCGAAACAAGCGTCGCGCATATTCTGAGTGAGATGGATGAATACCACCCAAGCCTGGTAGTGCTGGCCACGCACGGCCGCAAGGGCATTGAAAAATGGTTTGTCGGCTCAGTTGCTGAAGAAGTATTCAGAAGAGTGCATTGGCCAGTCCTGATCCTTGGTCCCGATTGCGTGCCACCAGAGTCGGCGCTGCAGACACAACTTGAGCGCGTTCTCTATGCCACAGACCTCTCGGCGGTATCATTGACGGCATTGCACTATGCGTCCGGGATTTCTCACGATCACGAGGCGCAACTCATTGCTCTCTATGTTGAGCCCGATGCAACGCAGGGTTTCTCTTTCGATCAGGTCATTGGGCAGCAACGACTGGAAGATTGGCTGCAGGACAACATTGACGGTATGGCCGAGGCATTGGCAGGCGTGCATTGCATGGTCGATTTCGGCAAGCCGCAAGCGAAGATCATCGAAGTTGCCGCTCAACAGCAGGCTGATCTCGTGATCCTCGGCGCTCACGGATTAGGAGCCATCTCCGGAGCGGCCAGCCACTTCGTGGGCGGTACGGCTTATGAAGTCAGTTGTGCCTCAAAATGCCCAGTTATGGTTGTGCCGCAACCACGCTAGTTCTGGCTGCACCCAGATAGCGCAAGGAGAATTTCAGGCGAGTCAAATCACGAGAGCGCGTCGCATGCGCCGCCGCATCTGACTTCTAGAAGAAAATAAAATTGCGCTGTTGATTCATGCGGCATCAGAATGCCGGCTGTTCGCTACGGCATGTTCCGCCGGCATGGCACTCTTGCCTTCAAAGTAGGCGTCCAAAACATATTGTGCCAGCATTCTCTGCGTATTAAAGAAGGAGCCATTCAAGGCTATGGATAAACGCATAACTTCAGCGTAGGCATCCGGCCGGCCATAAAATAACGGCACAATGATCTTCTCGAGTTTGTGATAGAGAGCGGCAATTTCAACGGCTTCAGTTTCCGGAATCTCATCGCGCCCAATGTCCCAGCCCGTCGCGCCTTCAACGTGCCCTTCAAGCCACCATCCGTCCGGAACGCTAAAGCTTGGCACGCCGTTCAACGCAGCTTTCATGCCGCTGGTGCCGGAAGCTTCATGCGGACGTTCAGGCGTATTGAGCCACAGGTCCACACCGCTTGTAATGAGCGATGCCCATCGCATGTCATAGTTCTCCACGTAGACCGATGGGATGATATCTTTCAACGCTGTCATTGCCGTAACAACATGCCGAATCTGTTCCTTTCCCGTTTCGTCCTGCGGATGCGCCTTGCCGCCGTAAATAATCTGCAATGGTCCCACGTTGCGGGCAATCGATCTGAGGCGCTCCAGGTCAGAGAACAAGAGATCTGCGCGTTTGTAAGCGGTCGCACGGCGCGCGAACCCTAAAGTCAATACATTCGCATCAAGTTGGACACCTGTCGCACGCGCTACCTCTGCAATCAGCGCACTCTTCGCCTCAGCATGAGCATCATGGATTTCTTTCAAGGGGATGCCAATGGCGTAACGGAAATAAAGATTGTCGCGGCGCCATTCCGGAATGTGCCGGTCATAAAGCTCCTGAAATGGCAGCGAAGCCCATGTTCCGGCATGCACGCCATTGGTAATTGCGCGGATTGAATATTCGGGAAACATTCCGCGCGACACTTCACCATGCTGCATGGCCACGCCATTGATGTAATGGGAAAAACGCAACGCCAGGTCAGTCATGTTGAGGACTTCCCCGCTCAGGCAGCCCGCGCGTTCCAGGGTGGCCGTGCGCTCGTCACCCAGGACGCGGCGCACAAGGCCGTTGGAGAATTGGTCGTGTCCGGCAGGAACTGGAGTGTGCGTGGTGAAAACGCATTTCTTGCGGACAAAGGCAGTCTCTTCCGCAGAACTCTCCGCCGGGGAGCGCCCTGCCACATGCTCTTCCAACAGAGCAAGCGCCAGCAGTGCCGCGTGTCCTTCATTCATGTGATACGTCATCACGTGGTGATGTCCCAGTTGACGCAGCATTGCGATTCCGCCAATGCCAAGAACAACTTCCTGGCAGAGTCGATAGTGTTCATCGCCGCCATATAGGTGGTCCGTTAACGTTTGCATGAATGGAGGATTTTCCTGAAGCGCCGTATCCAGAAGATAGACAGGCACAGTGTGTCCGTTAAAACCGCGAACCGTATATTGCCACGCCCGTATTGCAATCGTTTGGCCTTCAACAACAATAGAGGCCCGTGCCTCAAGCGGCTGCAAAACTCTTTCAGGTGTCCAGATTGACGGCGCTTCAGACTGATTTCCCCGCGCATCCAGATGCTGCTCAAAGTAGCCCTTGCGATGCAGCAGCGTGACACCCGCCATCGGCAACCCCATATCAGCCGCGGAACGGAGCGTGTCACCAGCCAGAATTCCCAGTCCACCCGCATAGGTGGGCAAGCCTGCTTCCAGCGCGATCTCCATAGAAAAATATGCTGCGCCAATTGGATGAGAATTCATTTTTGATCTACGCCCTGATGCCATTCCGGGTTGATGGTCTCCGTTTACTCTGCACTCGGCAAACGAACCCAGAGCAAGCGCCCACCCCTAAACATGGGACAAATGGCCTGTAACGTCTGTGACTGCTGTCACCTTGCGTAAGTCTTTATGCGGAAGCGCTTGTATTGAGCAATAAGCAAAAGGAGATGTGCGGTTGGCCCGCTGATTCGAAGCGGCAAAGAGCATCGGTGGCCACAGGTCTTCTGTAGCCACCTGCTTGCACGTTGATGTTTAGGCTGCTTTGCCCTTTGATGAAGCGACCGGAGCTTTGTTCACGCCGATGGTGATCTGCTTAGGCTTGAATTCTTCCCGCTTTGCGAGAGTAATATTCAACAAGCCATTCTCAAAAGTGGCATTTACCTTCTCTGCGTCCACGGTGGCGGGCAGAGTGAAGGAGCGGGTGAATTTCCCGTAGCGCCGTTCAATCCTGTGGAAGTTTTCCTTCTTTTCTTCCTCCTTGAACTTGCGTTCACCAGCGATGGTAAGCACATTGTTCTCAAGGGTGATGTTCAGGTCTTCCTGCTTCACGCCCGGGATTTCCGCCTGCAGCGTGATGTTGTGGTCATCTTCAGAAATATCGACTGGTGGCAGGAAACTCTCTGGCGCCAGTTGTTGCTCAAGTCCAAAGTTTTCAAAGCCGCCAAATGGCTGATTAAAGAGCTGGTTCATCCGGTCTTGAAGTGAAGTCAACTCAAAAAACGGGTTTCTGCGAATAATATTTGACATGATGGTATCTCCTTTTCTATGAGAGCTGTTCCCTGATGGGTTGCGGTTAATTCTTTGAAAATACTTCTGAAATAACTTTAAAGGCTGAAGTGCCGGGGTAACTGTGATAAGGATCACGGAAGATTGTGATTCAGTTGTGCGGGTTGAACATTGCAAGACGAACGCGCTCTTCCCCCCTGAGGCCGCATTTACGCGGCTTCAGGGGAAGAAACAATTCGCGATCGCAAGGCCCTGAGCTTTAAGCGGCTTTATCGGCTTCTACGTTTACGCGATCAGCAATGGACGTAAGCAGATGATCGGCGTGTCCTTCTTCCTGGACAGTCTTATCAAGCAGCGCGGCCTGCTCTGCTCTGCCAAGAATTTCGGCCCAGCGGCGGACCGTTCCATAGGAAGCAATTTCATAATGCTCCACCCGCTGCGCGCCAGCGATCAATGCAACATCGCGGACCGTCAAGTCTGTTGCGTCCTTAATCATGTCCTCGGCTTCAGTGACCAGAGCTGAGAGCACTTTGCATTTAATTGGCTCCGCATCGCGAAGCTCCTGCCGGAGAATGTCTTGTAATCTGGTTACATGGACACGCGTTTCCTGAAGGTGGGATTGGAAAGCCTGCTTCAGTTGAACATCAGTCGCCTTCTCGATCATGGTTGGCAACGCGTCAATAATTTGTTGCTCGGTGGAAAGCAGCATGCGTAGCTGGTTGCGATAAAGATCTCTCAGGGAATCAAGGTTGGCAGAGAATAATTTCATGTTTTGCTCCTTATGGTAGATTTCAGTACTCAATCATCTGGTGTTTTTGCGTTAAGCCGCACGTTCCTGTTGTTCGGTCGGATCCAGTTTTACCTTGATCCAGCCACGTTCATGCCTGTCAAAAGCGTGGTAGGCATCAATCGCTGAGCTAATGGGTTCCACTTGTGTAAGAAATTGCTCAGGATGAATCACGCCGCTTCTTACCAGTTCGATCATGTCCGGCATGTAGCGGCGATGGTTGCAGTTGCCGGCTCTCAGCGTCAGGTTTTTTTCCATGATTTGTTCAATCGGAAAATCCTGAAGAGGCGCGGGGTAAACGCCAATCACTGAGACAGTCCCGGCTTTGGCGACCGATTCGATTGCCCATTTCAATGCCTGGCTGGGTGCGCCACCCGGCTGGAAGTCTTTGCCTTTCGGTGTTCCCTCTTCGGCAATTTTCTTCAGCTCCTGCTTGAATTCTTTTTGCGCTTTCTTGTCGGCGGCCGGCCCCTTCGTGGCGGTTGCCGCGTCCACTCCAACGGCATCAATCACGCGGTCTGGGCCGGAACCATTTGTAGCTTCTTTCAGCGCTTCAATGGGATTTTCTTTCTGGAAGTTAATGACCTCTGCGCCATGCGCTCGCGCCATTTCCAGACGCGCCTCGACACTATCGATAGCGAAGACCCGGCCTGCGCCAAGATGCTGTGCGCAGGTAATAGCAAATAATCCAACCGGGCCACATCCAAAAATCGCAACGATGTTGGAAGGTTTTATTTCCGCCATGACCGCAGCCATGTAAGAAGTCGGAAGAATGTCAGACATCAGAATGGCCTGGTCGTCAGAGATCTCTTCCGGAAGTTTTACCAGCACCGCTCCCGCGAATGGTATGCGCGCATACTCGGCTTGCAGTCCATTCAGACCACCGGCTTCATCCGGGCCGCCAAAAAAGACAGTGCCGGCATCAGGACCATTGGGATTGGCGACGTTGCATTGCGAATGATAGCCCGCCCGGCAATACACGCAGCTTCCACAGCCGACAGTTGACGGCACAACCACACGGTCGCCTTTGCGCAGATTCCTGACTGACTTGCCGACTTCTTCCACAATGCCTACTGCTTCATGCCCCAGGATTCGGCCTTCTTTCATACCTGGCGCCGTCCCGCGAATGAAATGCAGATCAGTGCCGCAGATTGCGCTGGATGTAATACGAATGATCGCGTCAGATTGTTTCTGCAACTTGGGTTCCGGAACAGTTTCCAGTGAAACTTTGCCGATTCCGCCAAAAACGACTGCTTTCATAAAATTATTTCCTCCGGCGCGCATCGGCGCTCCTAAAGCTTGCGGGCAGGGTGGCCTGATTTCTCTAAATGCTCAGAGGACTCTGCCTTAGCCCGCCCCAATTGATTGTGAATATAAATTCCTACGCCTTCTTGGTGTCCGGAAGCGGATGCAGGAATTAACGCGCTTCCTAGTGTAGGAATGCCGAACGTACTATCGGGTTGCCGCGTAAGGGGATTCTTCGAGTTTGCCTCACAGTCCAGCAGCGCGGGCCAGCAACACCGGGGTGAGTTAAAGATCTCCAGACATCCAAATGCCACCTGCGCTCGCCGCTCAACATCTGATTGAAATATCCGCCGAAAACCGGAGATAACATTGGCCCAAAAGAAGAGGCAAGGAATAGCAAACCCGACCCGGCTTGCCGCCTTAGATAAAGATAAGAAGGTGCAGGTGATCATTGAAACCCCGAAGGGCAGCCGCAATAAATATGCCTGGGACACAGACCAGCAGATATTCGCGTTGAGAAAAGTCCTGCCGGAAGGCATGGCGTTTCCGCACGACTTCGGCTTCATTCCTTCAACTGAAGGTGACGATGGAGATCCCATTGACGTACTGGTGCTAATGGACCAGCCGGTGTTTACCGGATGTCTGGTGAAGGCGCGTCTGATCGGAGTGATTGAGGGCAGGCAGACAGAAAAAGGAGTCAGAGCGCAATGACCGTCTCCTCGCGGTGGCCGAATCCAGCCACACGCATTCCAATATCAACTCAATCAATGACCTGAATAAGGATTTGCTAAAAGAGCTTGAAAAGTTTCTGGTGAACTATCACTCCAATGATGGAGCGGAATTTAAGGTGCTCGCGCGTAGAGGACCTGATGCGGCGGGGACATGTCTCAAAAGAGCAAGAGCTTAGGCGCAGCTTGCGCATTGGCTTTCGGCTAAAGCACTTCACTTCTGCTGCCCTGGTTCTGCTGAGCTGACAACAAAATGCGCTAGAGCCCGGGCCTCCTCCTCAACCTCGAATTTTAACGCGATCTTCACCAATCTATGGGATGTCTCCTGTCTAATGCATCTGCAGGAAGTTTGTGTTATAAGTCGCATGGTAAAGAAGGTCCACAGAAAAAGGAGAGAGCATTATGCGTTGGTTCGGCATTCGCGTTGCACTTCCGTTCTTATTGTTTGCAATGTTGCTGGTTGGGATTTCAGCCATGGCCGAAGGCGATCCTCACCAGGCCAAGCACGTTATCGTGATCATGCAGGAGAACCATTCGTTCGATAACTATTTCGGCGCGCTGGCCTACGCGCCTGGCAGCCCATACCACAGCCCCAGGCATGAAGACGGTGACGGACGCAACGGCGGTTGCCCTAAAGGTGATCACTCCTGTGTGGATGGCCTGAGCTGCCGTGTTGACGCAGCGGGCAATTTCACCTGCCGCAATGCCAACAAGGACGATGACGGCAGCACGGTGTTTGCTTTCCATGATTCGCGCCGCTGCGTGGCTCCCGATCTCGATCATGGTTGGGCAAGCACCCATCGCGAAGCCAACTTCAACCATCCCAATGACACTCTCTTCCAGTCGCTGATGGATGGCTTTGTGCTGATCAATGACAAGACGGAACAGATAGATAATGGCGTGGAAAATGCCACGGACGACCAGACCATGGCTTTTTATAACCAGAATGAAATTCCCTTCTATTACGATCTGGCGCAGAAATTCGCAGTGAACGATCGCTACTTCGCTCCGGTCCTCGGCCCCACGTTTCCGAATCGGTCTTATCTGATGGCGGCCACATCCTTTGGCCATCTCACTACGAGTGACAGTTTTCCGCTTCCGGGAAGCGGCGGCTACAAGCCCATCACCGGCACGATTTTTGATCTGATGGAAAAAAATGGCGTGACCTGGGCGGATTATTTCCAGGACGTTCCGCAGGGCGGCAGCTTCCGTCCGTTCCCCAGCCCCATTGATCCACACTTTCTGCCGCTGCCAGTCTTCTTAGGACAGATTGCGGGGTCGCCAGCGTTGCCGCCGTTACCGCAGGTTTCATTCGTCGATCCGAACCTGGGCGTGCTGGGCATCACCAAAGAAAATGACGAGCATCCGCCGACCGACATTCAGCGCGGACAGGCTTTTGTGTCCTTGGTTGTGAATGCGGTGCGCAACAGTCCGTTCTGGAAAGATACGATTATTCTTTTCACTTACGACGAGCACGGCGGATTCTATGACCACGTGCAGCCTCCTCGCGCGCGGCAGGGCCATGCTCCGAATCCTGATGGCATCAGCCCAGGGCAGTGCGCCGATCTATCTAATCCTCCGCTGAGCCTGCAACCGGGCAAAGGTGCGGAATGCTCAAGCAATTTGCTGAGCGCTACCGATACAACCACGAATGACGCCGCTGATTTGTGCCCGCAATTCGCTCTCGATCCTACCGGGCCATATCCGGCTGCATGCGCGAACTTTGATCAATATGGCGTTCGCGTGCCGTTTGTGGCAATCTCACCGTTTTCGAAACCAAGCTATGTTTCGCACACCGTGGGCGACCACACTTCAATTCTGGCGTTGATCGAAACCATCTTCATGACGCCGGCAGGCAGCACGCAAGATGATGATAAGGATGAGCCGGCACGTCCACATCTCACCAAGCGCGATCAGCATGCCAATACCTTGCAGGATATGTTTGACTTCAACACGTCGCCATCACTGAACACAACGATTGGCGTGGCGCTGCCGCCCGCGCAGGATTGCACGCCGACGAAGTAAGTTCCCCCTCCCTGGGATCGGGTCCGGCTTAGGCCGGGCCCTTTTTTTTCCGGCACCTTTTCGGGCTTAGTTTCAACAAATCTAAACTTCTCGTTCACAAGCCGTTAACAGTCGCAGCCTAGAATCGCTCCTGGCTTCTTTGTCGATCACAATTCGAGTTCCCAGGAGGCTTTATGCGAATTCCCACCGTCTACTTATTCATCAAGCAACTTGCCGCAAAGCTTGAAGAAAAACTTGCCGTTCGCATCCTGTGCTTGTTCGTTCGATAGCAGTTCCTGCCCAGCAGCAACTCGGGCAGCTAAAAGTAAGGCAATCAAACACTAACCTTCCATTCACATTCCTTTAAACAACGCGGGCTAGATTGGCCCGTGTCTTTAATTGATCGCTTCATCGACGCACAATTCACGACTCAGGATGGCCGCTACGGCATGATTTGAACAATTCGGCGAAGTAAGTTGGGGATTGCAATCATGATTGCCTCCTTGGCATGGCGATCCACGTGTCAGGATGGCCTGTTTCTTAGTGCAGGGCCAACGGCAATCGTTTCATTGTTTGGCGCCAACGGAATCAGGATTCAAGCCATCTCGCGCTGGGCGCCATCCGCAAAGGTGTTCCACGTCACAGCCAAGGCTTCCCTTAAGCATCCATCATTCGTAGAAAAGGTGGAGTGTGCCCATGAGCGCCGCGCAACTTGCCGCCATACAGCCGCGGATTAAGTCCCCATTTTTTGAAGGGCTTTCCCCGCTAGAGGTGGAGACCATCCTGAGTGCGGCCCGGGAGTGTCATTTTCGCGCTGGCGCGGTGATCGCATCGCAGGGCACTCCTGCCAACTCGGTGTTTCTGTTGGTCAGGGGAAGGGCGCGCTTTTTTATCCTCACGCCGGATGGCCACAAGATTCTGCTCATGTGGCTTCCTGTAGGTGAGATCATTGGCGGCGCGGCAATGCAGTGCCGTCCTTCTGACTACATCGTCAGCACTGAAACGGTAAAAGACAGCACCATGCTCATCTGGGACAGGCCAACCATCCGGCGGCTCGCCGTGCGCTACCCTCAGTTAGTTGAAAATGCATTGATCACAGCCTCGGAGTATCTGACCTTCTATGTCGCTACTCATGTGGCGCTCACCTGCCAGAACGCCCCGCAACGCCTTGCCGCGGTCTTATTCAACCTGGCCCAGGGTATTGGCCGCAAGCGCCCCCAAGGGATCGAACTGGACGTGACCAATGAAGAACTGGCGGAGGCCGCCAACGTCACGCATTTCACCGCCAGCCGCCTCATCAGCCAGTGGCACAGGCAAGGAGTTCTGGTAAAGACGCGTGGCAAGATTCTGCTGCACTCTCCGGCAAAGCTCCTCACCACCGCTTGATTGCCCAGTAGCAATGCAACGTGCTCGCGCGTCTGCCGAATCTTTTCTGGTTCGTCGACCCGGTGCCCTCGCCTGCGCTGGAACGCTCGCCGAATTTCATTGATTGCTCCATCGCAATCACGGACTTGCTCTCGCGCAACGACTCCATTAGCTAAATCTGCGAACCTTATTCAGGCCAATGTCACGCCGTCAACCAACGCGGGCATTCGTCCTGTTGGGAGTAAATTGTGTTATCAACCACTAAGGTCCTTGTTGTTGACGATTACGCGCCCTGGATGCACTTCGTCTCCATTGCGCTCGCGTTAAAACCGGAAATCAAGATCGTGGGTGAAGCGCCGGACGGGCTGACTGCGATCCAAAAAGTATTGGAACTTGAACCTGATGTCGTGGTCCTCGATATCGGTCTTCCTGATATCAGCGGAATCCAGGTAGCAAAGCAGATACTGGAACTCGCGCCAAAAACCCGCATACTGTTCCTCACGGAAAACACGTCGCCCGAGATTGTGCGCGCTGCGCTCCTTACCGGCGCTCAGGGCTACGTCGTAAAATCCTTTGCTGCGCGGGAGCTCATGCCTGCTCTGGAAGCTCTTTTGCTCGATTGCTATTTTGTCAGCGCCGCTGCCGCGGCTCCCAAGTTGGAGAATGGCCCGGTCTTCAAGCGCGTGAGCGACGCCTAAAACCAGTCGAAGCCGCCAAATGATTGAACCCACCCTGAACGCCGGCAAAGCCGGACGGGTGGGTTAGCGTCAAAAATAAAATCGTTCTTCTTTCAAGCGTCGCCACAATCTCACACAGCAACCGGCAACTCTTTCGCTCGGGCAACGGCCGCCAACTTTTCCGCCGTTGCCCGCACCCGATACAGCGGAACCGAATTTGTCGCCAGCCGCATTTTGTACGGCTGCTCGCCAGTCATGTAATCGCAATCCAGGCCATCCGCAAGAGACTGCCGGGTAATTTCAAAAATCAGCGCCAGCGCCGGCGAATGTTTCTTATACTCGGCTGCAAACCATCCCGTGTAAAACCGCCGACAAACTCGATCCCTCAGCGTCACCAATGCAGCAGCCATCCTACTGCCATTCTCCAGCGTGAAGACTTCAAACACGTCTGGCATAAGCCCTGCGGCGCTTACCAAAAACTCGGCCCGCTCAGGATCATGAAACAAACTTGCCTCGCCCTGCTGCGCTTTTGCGGCATAAATCGAACGCAGAAGCTGCGGATTGTCGCCATCATAGCGCCGCAACTCAAACCCCAGCCGTTCCATCCGACGAAGATTGCGCGCCAGGCGCGTGTGGCCTGCCGCAAACTCTTCCGGTGACACTTGACGGCAACTTACACCCGGCGCGGCCGCAAATGGCGTCATTTCCAACTCATCGGTCATGCCATCGAGTTCGCCTTCCCGCATGGCCACAATTTCCAGCCGACGCCCAACCTCGCCCAACGCTGCCAGCGCGGCCCGCAAGACCTCGTCATCTCCCCAATGCAGAAACGCCCGATAGTCAAACAGCTCTTCCCCCAGCAATCGGATTGATCCGTCGCTTTGGCGCAACACAGCAGGGACAATGGCCGCGCCGCGCTCAGACTCCGCGCAAACTACATACGGCTCTTCTCTTTCGGCAAACCGCGCCGCCGCCAGCAGATTCAACTCAAAGTTCTGGAACACCGTGTACCGGCCATCCGCACAGAGTTCCTCCCACAACGGACGAATCCGCAGCATCTCATCAGGTGTTCTGCAAACAGTGATTCTGAGGCTCTGAGTCATCTAAGATAAGACGCTGCAATGGGAGTACCGGGATGTGTGGGCATCAAGTGTTAACTTGGCTAGGGGCGTTGTTGTGAATATTAACAATTAGATGTCAAACGGGAGCGAACGATGTCACTTCTGAGGCGCGAAAAAAACATTGTTGCAGCTGTGATGTTGCTATGCGTTGTTGCTCCACGCCTCCAGGGTCAACGCGAGAAGGATCCACATCGCCCGCCCTGTTCCAGCGCCCCCTGCCAAAAGATCGAGACGTTTCTAAGGTCTAAGTTTTGCGGCGCTTCACCGTTCGGAAATGGCCCCAGGAACGGCTGTGATACTCGTTATGCAAAACCATTGCTGACCGGCGTCAACGTAACCGCCGCCTTCGACTGCGAAACCGACGTAACCACCGGCCGGCCGAAATGCCGCCAGCGCAGTGAGCCCTCGCCGGCAGTCAGAAGCGTTCTGCTACGGGAGATGCGGCGACTCGGCTTACCCGCCAGAGCGGAAAAAGACATCTACGTTACCGTATGGCAGCCGCCGTCCGGGAAATGGCTCCTTGCCGCGGCGGACTACGGCCAGGCAACTGGCAGTCAACTAGCGCTCTGTCAGGTCATTCTTGTCGTTAGTCCGGGCGGCCACGTCCAGGCGCTGCGAAAAGTTCCGTTCCAAAAAACTAGCGCTGACAAGCCCACCGTCACCACGTGGTTCCCCATGGGCATAGCCGATGCGGACGGCGACGGTCAATTGGAAATCATCCTGGAAGGCGATGCCTATGAGGACCATTGGCTCGAAGTGGACAAGATGCAGGGCGGGTCCTTCAGGAAAGTTTTTTCTGGCCTTGGCTATTACCTGTAGTTGCCACCGGATGTAAACAGTTCTTAAGGGCGGAATGCGTCAACGAAAGCGAAGGCCATGTTATGCCAACGATCACGAGGCTGTTTGGAGGCGATGTCGAAGCAACTGCAGACTTTCAAAGATGAGACCAATCAGCGCATACGCGGTGACATTTGAAGCAATAAACCAATACCACTTCACGCCGAAATGGAAGCTGAGGCTGATAGGAAGAATCGGACAGGTCAACCTTGCAAGTCCCCACAAGACTGGCTGCGGTGATATGGGAATGGCGAAGCTGAGAACCACCCAAACACCTGCGACGATAAGGCCTACTAACGCCCATAGACCGATTCTGCGCTGCATCATATCGCACCTCTCAATCAGCACAATGCTATGCCTTGATGGCCAGCCAAGGCAATTAGTTCGTCTGCTCCGTAAGTTCGCAATAACACGCGTTTACGTTCACGCTTCACCATGATCGACGATCGATCTAATCGGGATTGAGCTCACCCAACTCAATCCCAAAAATTCCCATTTCGGTCCTGTATTTTCAAATTTGTTGACTGCTAACCTGCCCACTCGGTACAATTTCTAATTGAAAATGAAATTGAATTTCATTTTCATAATTGAGCCTTAATCCTATGTTCTCCGCCCTGGTGGTTACATTGCGGGAAGGCGTGGAAGCCGCGTTAATCGTGGGCATCACGCTGGTTTATCTCTCCAAGATAGGCCGCCCTGACCTGCGCCGCACCGTCTATTATGCGCTGGTTGCGGCCCTGTTTGGCAGCATCGCCGGCGCGGTCGCGCTTTCTTACGCCCCCATCAACCAGGATAAGGTTGAAGGCTGGGTCATGCTGGTGGCCGCCGTTTTCGTCGTCAGCATGGTCATTTTCATGATGCGCACTGCCCGCAAACTGAAGGGCGAGATTGAAAACAAAGTCGGCTCACTGGCCGGCGAAGGCTCCAAATTGGGTCTGTTTGCTTTTGTCTTCCTCATGGTATTCCGTGAAGGCATAGAGACCGTTGCCATTCTCGCTGGCGTCTCACTCAATTCCACCGAGCTCATGAGCTTTCTGGGGACGCTCCTCGGCGTCGCGCTCGCCGTCGTTTTTGGCGTGATGTTCGTCAAGGGTAGCGTGCGCATCGACCTGCGGAAGTTTTTCAAGGTCACCACGGTGATTCTGTTCTTTGTAGCGGCCCAGCTCATCATCTCCGGCCTGCATGAGCTATCTGAGTCCGGCGTGATCTGGTCCAGCAAGCGTGAGATGGCGCTCATCGGCCCCATCGCGCGCAATGATTACTTCTTCCCTCTTACTATGCTGGCGCTGGTCGCCATGATGGTGCTGCTGGAATACCGCCGCCGCAGGCCGGAAGCCGCAGTCGGAGTCCAGCCTGCAACCAAAGCTGAAGAGCGCAAGCTCCAGTGGACAGCCCGCCGCGAACGCCTGTGGGCAGTACTGGTCTGCGTGACTGCGTTTGTCTTTATCACCACCATCACAGCTGAAGTGATTTACGCGGAAGGCCCACCGCCGCTCTCGCAAGCCACGGAAGTAACCTTCACCAACGGGAAAGTCACAATTTCCACCAAAGACCTGGCGCAGGGCGAGCTGCAGCGCTACGCCGCCAACGTCAACGGCACGCGCGTGCGCTTCCTGCTCTATCGCAAACCCGATAACAAAATTGTTTCAGTCTTTGACGCCTGCCAGATCTGCGGCGGCATCGGCTTTTATAAGGGCGCAACCGGGCTCATTTGCAAAAACTGTGCCGCGCCTATTAACCCGCAGAGCGTGGGGCAGCCGGGCGGATGCAATCCCATTCCGTTGCAATCAACTCAGGATGGCGACTCCGTTGTGATATCCATCACTGACTTGGCGCAGCAGACTGGACAATTCTCAAAGTAATGTTCCTGCGATTGTTGTTTGAATCATTCCGGAGGCAAAAGCGGCGCAAGAGCGTGGCGCTGCTGGCCATTGCGCTGGGCATGAGCATTGCCACGGCCATGATCGCCGTCGGAAACGATATCGGCGACAAAATTAATCAGGAACTGCGCACCCTCGGCGCTAATCTCGTCATCACTCCCATTGAAGACACGCTCGATGTAAACATTGGCGGCGTCAATCTTAAGCCCGCCAGTGAAGGCGCTTTCATCAACGAACAGGACCTCGTCAAGATCAAGGGCATCTTCTGGGGACACAACATCAAAGGATATGCGCCATTTCTCAACGCGCCGCAGAAAATCCAGACGCGCAATGGCGAAGTCAATGCCGAACTGATCGGGACATATTTCGCCCAGCCTCTGCGCTATGGCAAAGAAGAATTCACTACTGGTGTCCGTAGCGTGAATCCCTGGTGGAAAGTAGAAGGCGCGTGGCCGCAGGATTATGGCGATTTCCCTGAGGAGCTTCCGCCGGACGTTCTCGCCGGCAGCAAGCTGGCGCAACAAGCAGGCCTCGCTATCGGCGATCAGATTGAAATTGGCGGGCGCAAGCTGCGCATCAGTGGCATCCTGAATTCCGGTGGCGACGAAGATCAGGCCATCATTGCCCCGCTTCACCTCGCGCAAACAATTCTTCGCCAACCCAACGCAGTGCGCCGCGTGACCGTGAGCGCGCTCACCAAACCGGAAGATGCGTTTGCCCGCAAAGACCCGAGCAAGCTATCGCCACCTGACCTCGAACGCTGGAGTTGCTCGCCTTACGCCAACTCGATTGCTTACCAGCTTCGTGAAGTTCTGCCCAACGCGCGCGTGGAGCAAATCCGTCAGGTAGAGCAGAACCAGGGCAAAGTTCTTTCCCGCGTCTCCGGCCTCATGCTGCTGCTCACTCTGGCCGCATTGCTGGCTGCTGCGCTTGCGGTCTCGGCCGCGATGGCTGCCACAATCCTTGAGCGACGACAGGAAGTTGGTTTGATGAAGTCCCTGGGCGCGGGAAACTCCGCCGTAGCTTCCCTGTTTCTGACTGAAGCCGCATTTCTGGCCATCGCCGGCGGCATCATCGGCTTCATCGCTGGCGCAATTCTGGCCCATCGCATCGGGCAAAGCATTTTCGGCTCCGCCATTATCGTTCATCCTGTAGTACTGGCGGTGGTGCTCTTTGCGGCCGTGCTGGTTACATTCCTCGGCAGCGCTGGCGCGGTGCGCAAGGCCATGCAGTTTGATCCCGCAGTCGTCCTCAGAGGCGACGCATGATCCGCACTCAACTTCTTCTCCGCTTGCTTCTCAAAGCTGCCTGGGTACGCAAGGACCGTGCATTCACCGCGCTGGTCTCTGTCGCCGTGGTCGCCACCATCGCCACTGCGGCGCTTACAATTTATTCCGATCTCGAAAATAAGCTCAGCCGCGAGTTCCGCGGCTTTGGCGCGAACGTGATTGTCGCAAAAAATTCCGGCGCTTTGACTCCCAGCGAATTGGCCGATATGCGCACTATCGTCGGCAACGGCGGAGAAATCGTCCCCGTCGGCTACGCCATCGCCACAGAAGCCGCCAGCAAATCCAGAATCGTAGTCGGCGGCGCCGATGTGGCTAAGCTTCGCCACCTCAACTCATCATGGTCTTTCAGCAATGCAGGCCAAGGCAGCGCTCTTGTCGGGTCCCGCGTCGATGAGACCATCTCTCACGGCGCGGATATTGAACTCTCATTCGGCAAAAGCTCTGCCGTCATCAAGCCGGCAGGGTTCTTCCATTCCGGCTCAGACGACGACAGCCGCGTCTATATTTCTCTCGACGAGTTCGTGCGCCTGACCGGCGTTCAGCCCAACACAGCTCTTCTTCGTGTGGAAGGCAAGCCACGCGAAATCCAGAACACGATCAATAACCTGCGGACCGGGCTGCCAAAAGCCGAAGTGAAACCAGTCCGGCAGATCACTCAGGCCCAGACCGCCGTTGTCGGCAAGACCCGCTCCGTCGTGCTCGCGTCCTCAGCCGTGGTCGTGATATTGATCATGCTTTGCATGGTAGCTACGTTTACCGGCTCCGTGCTTGAGCGCCGCAAAGATTTTGCCGTCATGAAAGCGCTGGGAGCTTCCAACCGGACAGTCAATTTCCTGTTCGCCTCTGAATCTGCCCTGCTGGCGCTCACCGGCTCTATCGCGGGATACATTTTGGGCTGCGGCATCGCGTTCTGGATCGGCAAGGCCAATTTTGATGCCGCCATTCTGCCGCAACCGCTGCTCCTTGTTCCGGTTTTGCTGGGAAGCGTCTTGCTGGCGTTGATCGCGTCCACAGCTCCGCTAAGATTGTTGCAGCAGATACAGCCCGCAGGGATCCTGCGAGGAGAATAATGCCGATTGAACTCAAGAACGTGACCCGTGTGTACAAGAGCAACGTCGAAGTCCGCGCGCTCGATGATGTCTCACTATCGGTGGCCCCGGGTGAATGGCTTGCCGTGATGGGCCCTTCCGGCTCGGGCAAATCCACGCTTGTCAACCTCATGGGCTGCCTTGATCAGCCCACCACCGGCGAAATCTGGATTCACGGCACCAACATTTCCAAAATGACCCCGGCGGAGCTGAACCGCTTCCGCGCGGAAAAAATCGGCTTCATCTTCCAGCAATTTCACCTCATCCCGTATCTCACGGCCCTTGAAAACATCATGCTGGCGCAATACTTCCACAGCATGACGGACAAAGTCGAAGCCCTGTCCGCGCTTGATCACGTTGGCCTCAAGGACCGTGCCCACCATCTGCCTTCGCAGCTTTCAGGCGGTGAGCAGCAGCGCGTCTGTATTGCCCGCGCCTTGATCAACGATCCGCACATTATCCTGGCCGACGAGCCCACCGGCAACCTTGACGCCGTGAATGAAGAAATCGTGCTGCGCAAGTTGCGTGAAATGCATGCGCAAGGACGCACCATCATCATGGTCACGCATGATCCTGTTGTTGCCCGTCTGGCTGACCGCCGGCTGGAGCTGCACCACGGCAAAATCGCGGCGCAGGAAATCTTTGCGCTTGCGGACGAAGAGCAGTTCGATGAAGTTCTGGAAGAGCTCTGGGTGCTGGCGGAAAACGGTGAGCCCGCCGAACTAGGCCGCGTTGAAGTTGAAGGCGCGTTGCCCATGCGGCTGGCTTTGGAGCGGATGGAGAGCATGGGGCTGGTCGATCTTACGGAACACGCCCTGGAGCCGCATACGCACAAGCAGGTGCTCAATCGATGCCATGTGGCGTTCCGTCCGGCTACTGAACATACAGGCCACGGCGACCACATGATCATCTTTACGGAAAAAGGCCGCAAGCGGGCAGAAGACGTGATTCGCCGCCACCGCCTCGCGGAACGTCTCTTTACCCAGACGTTTCATGTGCACGACGAAAAAGAAGTCGCGGAAGAAGCCTGCAAGTTCGAGCACATTCTTTCTCCGGAAGCAACGGAGCGCATCTGTACGTTCCTGGGCCATCCCCGCACTTGCCCTCACGGCAGTCCGATTCCCGCAGGCGAGTGCTGCATTGCGGCAAAGACCGCAAGCAGCCAACAGTCGGTTATGGACACACCCGTAGCAAAATAAGACTGCAGATTTTTGCACCTGAATTTGCATTGTTTTGCACTTCGCGGCATTGATGCATTTATCCGAAGTTCAGCGCAACATTATGCAATCTTCGGGGTTAGTTCTGGCGAGAAGATCGTTGCGTCACGCGCTTTATCTTGATGGCTTCTCCATCAGCGTGTAACAATATGACATTCACCCAAAAATCCATTGCGGTTGATTGCAAACGGCCTTGCTGGCCCTTGCCCGCATCCGCTGTGTCTTTGGTGATGCTCGAATCTAAAAGTAGTAGAGGTGTAATTTGCGGTTTAGCGGTAAATCTTCGTCTGTACGTTTGTTTGCAGCGGTACTTGCAGTTGCTTTTTCGTTTCCACTAATCGGCCAGACCAATCCAACCAGTTCCATCAAACACGCAAATGTCGCCCTTCCCAGCGTTCACATCAAGAACTTTGGGCAGATCAATGAAAATTACTATCGTGGCGCGCAGCCTGAAGGCCAGGACTATAACGATCTCGCGGCGCTCGGTGTGAAAACGGTTATCAACCTCATCAATGATGAGAAAAGCGAGGAAGTAGCGACTGTGCAGCGGATGGGCATGAAGTATGTGCATATTCCGATGACAACCGGCACGCCGCCCACCCCAGACCAGATTAAGCAGTTTCTCTCCCTGGTGGAAGATCCTGCGAACCAACCGATTTTCGTCCACTGTGTGGGAGGAAAACATCGCACAGGCGTCATGACGGCGATCTATCGCATGACGGAAGATGGATGGAACTCAGATCAGGCATTCAAGGAAATGAAGCAGTACAAATTCGGAGCGGATTTCATGCACCCCGAATTCAAGAGCTTTGTTTATCACTATCAGCCCGACCACACTCGCACCGCAACCAATACGGTACCCACGAACACAAACGCTGCCCCCAATGGCAACGGAAACTCGCGTCCCATTGGCTCAGACGGCCCCTAACCATTTGAACGCTCTGCCGGCGGCACAATCTTTGCAGGATTGTGCCGCCAAAGCCCCTTTCGAGCCGCGAATTTATCGCAAAAGGAATATGAATCAAAAATCAGAATATGATTCGCATCTTTCGGTTTGATTTGCGGCCAGTTTCTTTGCGAATTCCAATTAAATTGACATTTACTATTGCTTTTCCTGGATTGCGTATCCACTGCGGCCCATTTGGAGCAATTACAAAGCGCTTGGATATATGGATGACCTTCAAGAGCAGCGGAGCAGACCCTTTCGTCCTCGCGCCCTGAGCATGGCAATAGTGAGAACATGGCGCGCCTGGCTCAGGGTTGGCGTGGGATGCCGACAGAGATGCCGCTTGCGGGTCCTTCCTTTGCGTCCTTAGCGCCCTTTGCGGTGAAAATGGCTTTGCTGAATGCTGACGGCTGAGTACTGAATGCGCCGAGCAAACCAAAAAGGAGAGGCAGGTTCTCCTCTCCTTCTCAAGTGTGTGGATAAACGCAGTATTAAAACAGTCGGAAATCCACCTCAAAATTCATGGCTACAGCTACGGGCGTTCCGTTCTTTTTCCCGGGCTCGAACAGCCAAGTCTTTACCCGTTCAACAGCTTTTTCATCCAGCCCCATACCCAAACCGCGGACGACCCTGATATTGCGCGGGCGTCCATCCGGACCAACCACCGCAGCCAGAACCACGGTGCCCTGATACTTTGCTCTGCGGGCTTCTTCCGTAAAGTCCGGCTCAGGCGTAAATTTTGCTACCGGCGCTGTCACTCCGATATCGCCCAGCTTGTAAGTGCCACCGCCAAAACCGCCACCCTGTCCCGGACCGTGTCCCGGGCCAGTGCCGGAGCCAATGCCATTGCTGGCGCCGGAACCGATGCCGCCGCCTGTACCGCTTCCATTGGAAGCTGGTCCAGTCACGCGGGCTGACATGGGATTACCGAGGTTCGGCATGTTTGGATTGTCTGGCAGTTTCACATTGGCCGGTGCTACCACGGTCGCTTCAACCGCTAGCTTCGGTTTGTTATTCAGGATCTCAACCGTTGGAGGCGCGATCTGCTCTGGCGCAACCTTGGGCAAGTGTCCTTTGCTTTCAAAAATCTTTGAAGCGTTACCGCCGCCACCGCCGCCCGCCAGGGCTTTAGGGGCTTCAACCGGCTTCATCACAGGTTGATAATCGGTAAGAGGCGGAGCAATCAGCGTGACATGCTCTTCCGGTTTCACCACGGTCGCGGAACGTCCGCCCCAGATGGAAACCGCGATTAATCCCGCGATTGCAAACGCGTGCAAAGTAAGCGACCCTGAAGTCGCTTTCTTGGGGCGGGCAGTACTCCAGATTTCGCCCACGTTCACAGGACGCGAAGTGATTCGGAGAGGCGGTAATTTTTCCGGGAATATCGCTTCCTTGACGTTCAGGAACAGAGACGTCAGCATCGACTGATGCATCTGCGGAAGGCCGTTGAGCTTGGGAACATCCTTACCGAAGAACTGATTGGGAACGATTACGTGATTCGCCATTGGTCCGACCCGAGAAACCTTTTCACTAGCTGATTGTGATCTGCTTACACTCATAGCAGATGAGGGATTCGCCGTGAGAGTTGCATTTCTCAGGTGAAGTTTCTGTGCCTCATCTTCGCCTGAATGCGGATTTGCCGTCGGCGAGGAATTTTCTTTGGGCAATTCCCTGTCCTCATGTTCCCTGGGATTCAAAGTGGGCGCGTAGTTCATTAGATTCATATTGTGCCCCAGGGTCTGTAAAGAATTGGTAAATTACGTCGAAACGTTCGTAACGTCAGGGCTAAACGGTGATTGGTCTTTCGCGTGGGCAGGCAACCCGTGACTTTGACTGTTTATAATGAACAATTAACCCATTGGGAGTAAAAATGCGGCCGCCGCTTGAACTTAAGAAGACCCTGAATCTTCCTAAAACCGAATTCTCCATGAAGGCGAACCTGCCTCAGAACGAGCCCAAATGGCTTGAGCGCTGGGAGAAGATGGATATTTATCGGAAGATCCGCGAGTCTCGCCGCGGCGCGCCGAGCTATGTGCTGCATGATGGGCCTCCTTATGCCAACGGCGCCATCCATGAAGGCCATGCTCTCAACAAGTGCCTGAAAGATTTTGTGGTGAAGTCAAAAACCATGGCCGGGTTCGATTCGCCCTACGTTCCCGGTTGGGATTGCCATGGTTTACCCATCGAAATCAAAGTAGATGAGAAGCTTGGCCGCAAGAAGCTGGAGATACCGGCCATCGCAGTCCGCCGAGAGTGCCGCGCATACGCAGAAAAGTTCCTCAATATCCAGCGCGAGCAATTCAAGCGTCTAGGCATTCTTGGCCGCTGGGACCAGCCCTACTCCACGATGTCAAAGCAATATGAGTCTGTCATCGTCCGACAGTTGTTTGACTTCATGGAAAACGGCGCGGTCTATAAAGGCCTGCGCCCGGTGTATTGGTGCATTCACGATAAGACCGCGCTCGCGGAAGCTGAGATCGAGTACTCGAACCACACAAGCCCCAGTGTGTGGGTGAAATACCGGCTCACCAGCGATCCGGCAAAGATTGATCCTGCCCTGGCGCGCAAAAAAGTTTCAACCATTATCTGGACGACGACTCCATGGACGCTTCCAGCTTCCATGGCCGTGGCGTTTCACCCCGATCTTGAATACGTGGCGCTGGAGCACAATGGCGAGCTCTACATCGTCGCAGATGCGCTGGCCAAAGCCACCATCGATGCGTGCAAGCTCGAAAGCGCTTCGATCGCAGCGCGCTTCGCTGGCCAGAAACTCGAGTACGCAACATTTGCCCATCCATTTCTGGATCGGACAATCCTTGGGGTGCTGGCCAACTACGTGACCACGGAACAAGGCACAGGTGCAGTGCACACAGCGCCTTCGCACGGCGCGGACGATTTCTACACCGGCACAAAGTACAAGCTTGATCAGCGCACCAACGTGGATGAAGCCGGCCATCTGCAAAATGGCTTGCCGGACTATGAAGGCAAGACGGTCTTTCAGGCCAACCAGCCGATCATCGAATTGCTGAAGTCGCGCGGCGTGCTCATGGCAGATGCCAGGATTGAGCACTCTTATCCGCATTGCTGGCGCTGCCATAATCCTGTGATCTTCCGCGCCACCGAACAGTGGTTCATCTCCATGGAAGCGCCGGTGGATGGCAGCACGTTGCGCCAGCGCTCGCTCGACGAGATCAAAAAAGTAAAGTGGATTCCGGCCTGGGGTGAAGAGCGTATCAGCAACATGATCGCCACGCGACCGGACTGGTGCATCTCCCGCCAGCGCGTATGGGGTGTGCCCATCGCTGTGTTTTTCTGTGACGGCTGCGGCAAGCTGCTGGAATCAAAAGAGTCGCACAGCGCGGTTGTCGAACTCTTCGCCCGCGAAGGCGCGGACGCATGGTACACGAAAGAAGCCAAGGACATTCTGCCCTCTGGGACCAAATGCCCCGGCTGCAGCGGCACGGCTTTCCGTAAAGAAACTGACATTATTGACGTATGGTTTGAATCAGGTTCCAGCCAGGCAGCAGTGCTGGGCCATGAGCCAGATCTGCCCTGGCCTGCCGACCTCTACCTTGAAGGCGGTGACCAGTATCGCGGCTGGTTTCACTCTTCCCTGCTCGTTGCCGTGGGCACCCGCGGCCACGCGCCTTATCGCGCTGTGGCCACTAATGGCTGGACGCTCGATCCCCAGGGCAAAGCCACGTCCAAGTCTCTGGGTAATGGGATCGATCCAATAGATATTGCCAAAAAGCTGGGCGGTGAGATCATCCGGCTGTGGGTGGCCTCCGTCGATTTTCAAGAGGACGTTACGGTTTCAGAAGACCTGATGAAGCAGGTCGCGGAAAATTACCGCAAGGTCCGCAACACGTTTAAGTACCTGCTCAGCAATTTGCCGGACTTTAATCCCGAGCAACATGCGGTCAAGTTTGACGACCTTCAAGCTCTCGACAAATACTGGCTGCTGCGCACTGCTGAACTGGCCGATCGCGTGCGCGGCTACTATGACAGGTTTGAGTTCCACCGCATCTATCATTTGGTGAACGAATTTGCCGTGGATCTGAGCACTGGCTTTATTGACGTGGTCAAAGACCGTCTTTATACCTCCGCTCCAAACTCGCAGGGGCGACGTTCCGCCCAGACGGCGACCTGGCGCATTGCGGAAGCACTGGTGCGGCTGGTGGCTCCTATCATGAGCTTTACCGCCGATGAAATATGGGGGTTCCTGCCCAATGTTTCCGGGCGATTAGAAAGTGTGCATCTGGCGCAGTTCCCCAAAGCTGAAGAGATCACCGGAACCGTAAGCAATCCCGCCAGCGGTCAGACTGTCTGGAAGGATTTTGAGACCTTAATGAAGGTTCGCGACGCTGCCTTGAAAGCCCTGGAAGTGGCCCGTCAGGAAAAAACCATCGGCAGCGCACTGGAGGCCGTAGTCACCATTTCCGGTCCTAGCGAGATTGTCCCGCTGTTGCAGCGCTATCGCAATGACCTGCGTTTTCTGCTGATTGTCTCTGGTGTTGAAGTAAAACCCGGCTCAGGCGGGAACGGGAGCACGCCTTTGCACGTATCTATACAGAAAGCTCCGGGACATAAGTGTGATCGCTGCTGGAATTACTCGACTCACGTGGGAGAAAATGATCGGTACCCCACGGTATGCGAACGCTGCAGCGCGGCGTTGGCGGAAATTGAAAAAGAATTGGTAAGTTGACGGGGCACCCTGAATCGAGGGGCAGCCATGAGCGTCTAATGGAGACAATGCGGAAGTACCACATCATGATTGCCGCTCTCATCGTCCTCTGTGACAGGATGACGAAGTGGCTGGTGTCGCAGAAAATCACTCTGCATGACAGCATTGACATTGTCCCCGGCATATTCCGTCTCACGCATGTTCAGAACCAGGGTGCGGCATTCGGCCTGTTCGCCGAATCACCGGCTGAATGGCGTGTGGCCATGCTCATCCTGTTTTCACTGGCGGCTCTGGCCGTGGTTTCTGCGCTGCTATGGAAGAATGGCAATGCCTTAAACACCACTGCCATCGCTCTTTCGCTGGTCTTTGGCGGAGCGCTGGGCAATCTGTGGGACCGCGTGACCAGCGGTCGCGTAATCGACTTTATTGATTTTTATCTTGGCTCGCATCACTGGCCGGCTTTCAATATTGCCGATAGCGCCATCGTGGTTGGAGCTCTTCTGCTGTTGAGTGAGATCTTTCTCACCCCGCAAGAGGAAAAAGCCCGGGAAGAGAAAGTGGCAACCCAGTAAGACAACACCATGCCTAAGCGCCCTCTGCTGATCGCACTTGCTGTGCTGCTGCTGGATCGGATTACCAAGTGGGCCATCGCGCAGACCATCCCTCTGGAAGACGCCATTAACATTATTCCTGGCTTATTTCGTCTGACTCACCTTGAAAATACCGGCGCTGCCTTCAGTCTCTTTGCCGATTCCCCGTCGCCTTTCCGCACAGCTTTACTGATCGCTTTCTCCGTGGCAGCTCTGGTGGTGATTTCTTTTCTGCTATGGAGAGACCGCAGCGTTTTCCACTCCGGTACTCTGGCGCTCTCTCTGATTCTGGGCGGGGCCGTTGGCAATCTCTGGGACCGGGTGTCTGACGGCAAGGTCACTGACTTTCTGGATTTCTACATCGGCGTTCACCACTGGCCGCCTTTCAACGTTGCCGATAGCGCCATTGTTGTAGGTGCGCTGCTGCTTTTCATGCGCATGCTGCGCAAGGACCACCACTCGCAAGCTGCAGGTTGAAAACTGCATCGCCCGATTCTGCTGCTCTCTCCTGAGCAGCGCCTATTTTCGTGAGCTGCTTCCTATCTTGAACATCTCTTTATAAATCCCATTCATCTTATCCAGCAATTACGCGGTTATTCCGCATACACGCATCGGGGAGCCACTTCAACATGTTGCACAAAAAGTTCTGGATTCTTGTCCTTTGTCTCGGGTTTATTTTTCCATTGATGTCGCACGCGCAATCGCGTGATCGTGATGTTGACAAGCGCGACCTTCAGGGAATCAGCCCGAAATACCATAAATATATTTTCTCCGTAGCTGGAGGCGCAGCCGTAGGCGCAGGTCTGGGGTTCATCCTGCCCGGAGAAAAGACGCCGCTAAAACTGATGATGATCGGCGGCGGAGGAGCCAGCACGTGGTTCCTGCACACTCACAAGGCGACTCTTGGCCCATTTCGTGACTGGGGCATGATCGCCTCCAACACCGCGCTAGGATCCGGAATCGGGTGGCTGGGCTGCAACTGCCATGACGGCTTGATCGGCGGCGCGCTTCTGGGCGGCGGCGGAACTGCGGTCTGGGAAGCGCTTAAAAATGATCGTCCTGCGCGCAACACATTTAACAGCGCCAAAAACAGCAGCTCGCAGAAGTAACTTTCCTCCACTGAACGAAAAGAGCGCAGGCCTGTGAAAGGCTTGTGCTCTTTTTGCGAAGATTCTCTTAATCTTTGCCTCTTTATCCAAATGCAGTAGCCCTACAAAGAAAATGACGAGGGACTTTCTTGCCCTGTAACCAATCCGCCTCTAACTCCTCTATTCATGATGAGGCACTACATTTTATATCCATCACGAAAAGGGAGATAAGTACATGAATTGGAAGAAGCATTTAGCAGTAGGCACCCTGGCATTGTTCTTCGCCATGAGTTCTTCTGTGTTCGCGCAAGACAAAGGCAAGAGCAACGCAGCCAGCAGCAAGCCTTCTGATCCGCAGATTGTTGGCGTTGTCACGGCTGCGGACCAGATCGACATCGATACGGCAAAGCTGGCGCTCAAAAAAACAAAGAACGATCAGGTCAAGCAATTTGCGCAGCAGATGATTGACGATCACACCAAGCTGCAGAACTCGGTCAATGATCTAGGCAAAAAGCTCAACGTAAAGCCCGCGCCAAGTGACATCAGCAAGTCACTCAAGACGGCTGCTGCGGCTGAGACGAAGAAACTGCAGGGACTGAAAGGCAAGGCCTTTGACACTGAATACATCAACCATGAGGTGGCATATCACCAGCAGGTGCTTGACGCTGCCGGGAATGTGCTGATCCCGAACGCGCAGAACGCCGAGTTGAAGTCAGCGTTGCAAGGTGCAGCCCCCCTGCTTCAGGGCCATCTGGATCACGCCAAGCAGTTGCAGTCATCGCTGGGTTCCAGCGGCGGCTCACACTAAACCCGTGACGCCTTTTTTAACAGCGTGGCGTGTGCGGCTGGGGATTGCAGTTCTGGTACTCCTCAGCGGATCATGCATCTCAGTCGCACACGCGCGCTTTGGCGTCTCTGCCGTGCGGGGAGCAGGTTTAGCTCTCATTCTCCAAGCCTCTGGAACTGCATCCCAGAACCAGCCTGCTCAAGGATCTTCGGCAAGTGGCCAAGTGATCATGAAAGGCATCCGCTTTCAGCCAGCGGAGCTTGCGGTTCATCCTGGTGAGACCGTCGAGTTTAAAAATCAAGACATCGTCGCTCACACCGTTACCGCCGATGATGGAAGCTTTGATTCAGGGCTGATTCAGCCCGGCAGCTCCTGGAAAATGACCGTTCAGAAGACCGGAACGCTTGCTTACCACTGCACGCCGCACCCAAATATGAAGGCAACCTTGGTCGCCTCAAGCGGCACTCCACTGAAGGAACAAAATGGTGCAGCACGCGGTCTTCCTGGTTTTAGACCACCTCGATCGCCACAGGAACTTCATCCTATACTTGTCAACTTTACCGCTGCATTGTTGCCGCTCGCGCTGCTCAGCGATCTCCTGGGTCGCTGGCTGAAACGCTCATCACTACACAGCGCAGCAGCATGGATGGTCTTGTACGCCGCGATTATTACTCCGCTTACCGGCGCTGCCGGATGGTGGTGGAAGATCAAGTCTGCCGGAACACTTCCGCCAGAGTTAATCAGAGTCCATCAGTGGCTGGGAACATCGCTGGCGCTGGTCTTTATCGCCCTTGCCGTTTGGCGATGGCGTCTTTACCGCCAAGATGCTGCTCCCACTTTGGCTTATCTGGCGTTGGCCTTGGTTGCTGTGCTCGCACTCGTATATCAGGGGAGCCTGGGTGGAGCAATGGTTTTTGGCCATTAGCAGCGAGCGACATCGTTGCTTGCTCAGTCTTTAATCTCGAATGCAGCGTAGTCAGTTGGGATAAACGGACGTCCAGCCCTTCGAATACAGCAACTTGTAAATCACCGCATTGCGCATGATGGCCTGCACGTAGTCACGCGTTTCAGTAAACGGAATTGACTCGACAAATTCTTCCACATCGGCAAAGTTCCCGTTTTTGCGCCAGTCATTCACCCGATCTATACCGGCGTTGTACGCAGCCAGCGCGTATTCCACCTGTCCATCGTAATGGTCAACAATGTGCCGGAAGTAGCGCGTGCCCAGACGAAGATTCGTGTCCGCCACCAGCAGTTGGTCGGAAGAAAAATGCCTGATCTTCATCTCCTTGGCCATTCCCTTGCCCACAGTGGGAAGCAACTGCATCAGTCCCATGGCGTTGGCAGGAGAAATGGCTCCAGGGTTGAACTCCGATTCCTGCCGGATCAAAGACGCAACCAGATGCGGATCTAGCCGGTTGGCAGTTGAGTCACGCTTCAACTCTTCCCAGAACGGCCGGGGAAATAAACTCTCCCACACAGGGCGGGGAATCTGCGGGATCTCCGCGGCAAAATAGCCGGGGACCGCTCGTTTGAGCGTCTCAATGGCGCGAATGTAGCTGCCCTGCTCGTTGAATATTTCCGCCACTGACTTGGCTTCCCACGGAGGCGATCCAGCGCTGGCCGCCTGCATCTCCGCCACAGCAAAGTCATAGAGAGCGGCGTTCGCCAAAAGCTGCGCTTTTTGCGCCCGAATGTTTTCTGCTGGTGTCTCCCAATCGTGTGAAGGCGCCATAGGGGGCGGCAGATTTTCCAGCACAGGCGGATCGGCAGACTCATCACCCATTTTAGGCAGGCGTTCGCGCGCTAAATTTGCATAGTAGTAATAGCGGTAATTCTCCGCGAGTTTTTGATAGTAAGCGCGGGCCAGCTTCTTGTCGCCCTCCTCCTCAGCCATCCGCCCGCGCCAATAAAGGGCATTGGGGACCTCGGCTGAACTGGGATACATGGAAAGCTGCTCTTCAAAAAGCCGTTTGGCCTCATCTTTCTTTCCCATGCGATAGGTAAGCCATGCGGTCTTCCAATGCGAGTACGGTGAGGTCTTCCCATTTTTTTGCCGCTGATAAATCTCAGCATAAAACGGCGTAGCTGTCTCGTAATCACGCCGCAACAGGTACATGTTGCCGGCTGACAACAGCGCGCTGCCCATCCATGTGCTTTCCGGGGCCAGTGTGCGCAATTGCCCGATGTAATCCCGGTTCTTCTGTCCATCGTCTTTGTCGCGCGCTATCTCAGCCAGAAAATAAAGTGTCTGGGCCTTTGCATCCACTGAGGCCGACTGGTTCTGCAAAATGCTTTCAAACAGATGCTGCGCGTCATCGCGCTTGTGGTTGCGGTAAAGCGCAGCGGCAAACTCCACCTGCATGTCAATCATTCGCTCGGGCGGCGCTTGTTCCACCAGCGGACTCAACTCATTCAGCGCATCCTGGTAGCGTCTACCCTTCGTCAGCAGCAAAACGCGACCGTGGCGCTGATCAAATGTTCCCTCAGGCTGAGTCTCGCCCAGATTGCGTAGTTCAATTGCCGCAGCATCGGCTTCCGCGCTCGTCGGCATTTCAAAATAGAGCTTGTGGAAGACATCGCTGGCTTTGGTCTTGTCTCCTGCAGCAAGATAAGCGCGCGCCAGAGTAATTTCGATATCGGCCTTCACCGGCTGGCGATGCTTTTCCAGAAACGCGGCCGCGCGATCAGGAGCGTTCGTCGCCATCAGCGCTGAAGCATACAGCATGGCCGCATCGTGCGACTGGAGCGAATCCGGATACTTCTCGTCAAATCCATCCAGAGTTTCCAGCACCGCAGCGCGATTATTCTCTCCCTGATAGGCCAGGGCCTGCATGTAGGCAAGATAGTCACCCAGCAACGGCTCCAGTAATTTAGTGCGGCCCCATGATGAACGCGCAGCCACATAATCCTTATCTAGATAGTGCGCATAGCCGACCACTATCCACGCCAGTGGGCCGGCATCATCCTTCGCATGTTTGCGGGCATACGCTTCCACACCCTGGTAAGCCTGCGGGGTACGGTTCTCAAGAAGCTGTTGCGCCATGGGGCGCAGATCAGCCGACGCTACGAACGCGCGCTTAATGTGTCCAAGCTTGCGCTTTGCCAACGCTTTTTTATGGGCGTCAGCCGCAGCTTTCTTCGACTTAGCGGACGATGACTTGGCGGACGAGGATTTCTTCTTGGATGCTTGTAGGGAAAAGCCCGCCGGAACTGACACCAGCAGTATGAGAAATATGGATAAGAGACGTCTGACCTGCACTGATTTCAACTTCGTTGAAAACTGGCACCCATGAGCGAAGCATCATTGTCCGCCAGAATTCTGATTAGTTCCTGTGTAAAGTAGTCGGCTGAAGCGACAGCGGACTCCGCATAACGCTTGTCGTAGGTGGACCGGCTCTTCTCAATGTCCACCTTCAGGCGCTCATACAAATCTTTGTGCTGCCGGCCTTCTTCAACCCTGGGTTGATTGTACAGCTTAATTTCCTCCACCAGTAGCTTGGCAAAGCGCCGCGCTTTCTTGTGTAATTCGTCCTCTTCACTTCCCGCAACAGTCGGCGCCGGCGTCGGAGCGCTTGCCGCCATGGCAACCGCAGTAGGCTGAGGTTGAGCAACGTCTTCCGCGACCGCCGATCCGCCAGCCTTGCGCAAAGCCGCCAGTTCAAGCCAGATGGCCGCAAAGCGCGTAAGGGCCTGAAGACCAGAAGAATCCAGCGTGCCGCCCGGGACTGTGCCGGCATCGGCATAAATCACGGCCGCAACTTTATCTTTCACTACCAGCGGCAATACCAGACATTGGCCGTCGGCTGGCCCTTTCATTGATTTAACAAACCCAGCATCAAACTCCTGCGCAGTTCCCGCCGCCGGATTGCGTGCCTGGATGGCCTTCCCTACCAGGCCGGATCCGGTCTGAATGCTCAATGTCTTGATAGCGTCGTTTTCTTCAAATCCGATTCCCTGCCACCCGCTGATCGCGGTACCTTTTACCACGAACAGCGCCACGCGTCCGGCAAATCGGGCCTCACCTTCCAACAGATGGCGCAGTATGTCCGCCTGCGATCCCGACTCATGGATGGCAGCCGCCGCGGCATTCAGCAGGTCACTGGGAGAAGCGCCCGGCGCGGGGGCCAGGGATTCAACGACCTCCACGGCGCGGCGCACGATCTCCGAGCGCAGCCGGGGCAGCGCTGCGTCAAGCACCTCAGCAACCGCCTCTTCAATGATGTTTTGGATTTCTGTCGGACGTGGCATTCCTGGCCGCGATTATAAGGGTTCCTGATTCAGTATCAACCCGTTGGATTACTGATGTCTACACCTCTGGCATCTTAGTCGTTACCGCGGTAAGCCTAAAGGGAAAATCTGGTCTCACCCCCAGTATCGGCGCGGCGGAAGGAAGCCCAACGCGGCTCTTATTCCACTACCAGCTTGGCCACCATATCGTCATGGTGGGGACCGCAGATAATTCCGCAAACGACCTTGTATTCGCCCTTGGGCGGATGATTGAGGGTCACAATTGCCGGCTTTCCGGAGCGCACCGGCTCTTTAATGCTCAAGCCAGGCACGTCAAAGCCATGCTGGACATCGGCCGAGGAAACTTCCAGTTCCGTTACCTGGCTGGCTTTTACATGGATGACGGCTGGTTCTATCGTGTATTTCTTCATCACGACCTGAATATGGGCGTCCGCGGCTATTCTTGGCTGGTTTCGGCAGCCCAGCGTCAGAACGGCTAAAGTTAAGGCAAATAAAGGAAGTAATCTTTTATTCATATTTGAAATGAGGGACAGATGTAACAAAAAGTTACGCCGCCAGTCTCATATAAGTCCTGAATTTATTTCGTCCAATGGCCCATTTGGGGCGCAGAACATAGTAAATTAAATTTTGAGTCGGAGCGGCATGGAAACCATCCAAAAGAAGGCAGAGGAAGGTATCACCAGTGAACTGGCGCTCGTCCAGGCGGCCAAGAAAGGCGATCTGGAGGCATTCAGTGAACTGGTTCGGCGGTATGACCGCAATGTCTTCCGGATAGCCCAGCACATCACGCATAACGAGGAAGATGCCCAGGACGTGGTCCAGGACGCTTTCCTTAAAGCGTATCAGAACCTTGAGCAGTTCCAGGGAAACTCCAAGTTTTATACCTGGCTGGTTCGGATCGCCGTAAATGAAGCGTTGATGCGGCTGCGCAAGCGGCGCAATGACCGGACTGTCTCGCTCGATGAAGACGTTGAAACGGAAGACGGGTCAATCCCGCGGGAAGTCGCGGACTGGAGCCCGAATCCGGAACAGCTTTACGGCACGTCAGAGTTGGGCGATATCCTGAAGAAGACGATTCAGGGGCTTTCGCCAGGGTTTAGAACGGTCTTCGTGTTACGCGATGTTGAAGGACTTTCCACGGAGGAGACAGCAGAAATGCTGAATTTGAGCGTACCTGCGGTAAAATCCCGATTATTACGGGCGCGCTTACAGCTCCGGGAACGTCTGTCCAGGTATTTTAAGAATAAAAAGGGCGGAGACGGCCAACAGTGAAATGCACTGAGTTCTTACAAGAGTTGACCGATTATCTTGACGGTAAGATCAGCGAGAACCTAAAAATCGAGCTCGATGAGCACCTTCATTGGTGCAAAGAATGCCACGTGGTCATGAATACGACCAAGAAAACCATCGAGATTTACCGCGATAATGAGCTTTATGAGCTTCCAGAAAGCCTCCGGACCCGCCTGCACGATGCCATTATGACGAAATGCCGCGGCAGCAAGTCCGGAAAGAAACCCACCACCTAGAGCATTTTCCATTCATTTTCATCAACTTACGCTGGAAACGTGTATTTATTACATGATCTGGTGATGAAAATTAATGCTCTTTAGATAACGAACCTTTTTCAGGTACTCCGAATCTAATGTAACAGTACGGCGAGACATGAACTAATGTGTACATTTGGACATGTCCTGTAGTACACTACTGCCTGAGTCGGCAAGTTAACGCTATCCATGGGAGACCCGTAGTTTGGGGGTGGTGAATTATGGCGAGTCTGCTCGATGTGCTTTTCGGTTGCAGCCACAAGAATTTCAGCTTTCCTATTACCAAACGGCCCGGCCAGCGGCTTTCACCCGCGGCGCAGCTTACCGGAACGTATGTGGCCTGCCTGGGCTGCGGTAAAGAGTTCCCGTACGATTGGCATGAAATGAAGGTGATTGATTCCATGCCGAAGAATTCAAAGGCTTTAGCTGCAAACGCCGCTGAGTCTTTCGCTGGGAAATAGGCCATATTTCCGTAAGTTTTGGGCCCGACCCTATATGAAGCTGCGGAAGCTCCCCATACCCTTCCGCCAGCATCCTCATAGGGCTTATGCCAAATCCGATTTTTCCGTTTTCCCTGTTTAGGGTCGCCCGTCTGTTCGAATGCAGGTTCTACCTGAAGTAACCACTATTGGTCCTTTCCAGCCACTTAATACTGTCATTCTGTACAGGTTTGTGTCATGATTCCATCCAAATTTGGAGGAATTCCATGAACGCTTCCGGTGGATCCAAAATGACTCGCGATTACGGGGTATTTCGACGGAGCCTCAATCGCCAGAATAATCGACTAACAGAATCGACCTGCAAGAATTGCCGCTCCTTTGTGGCTGCCAGTGTGCGCCCGGAACTGCTGGACTTCATTGAGAAGCTCCATTTCTGCATTATGCAAAGCCAGTTCTCCTCGACCCCGGCGATCTAGCTTACGCTGCAGGCCAGACAAGCTCTTATAAACCATTAAAACAGGCGGCCCGCAGGCCGCCTGTTAGCTTAAACGCTATAGCTGTTACTGGTCGCGACGCTTCAATGTTGGACGATCATCGTCCTTCTTGTCGCCGTCTTTTGAAGCTGTACTCTGTCCGCGACGCAGGCTCGGCTTATTGGGATTTGCGTTATCGTCCACTTTGTGGCGGTTTTCAATGGCCGCAAGGCGTGCCTTCATGTCATTGAATTCCGATGTGGTCTCAATGTACTGGTCTTTTGCCGGCAGAATCGTGGCAATCTCTTCCTGTGATTTGGTGATCCGGTCCGGAGTCTGCGGATGGTCGGTAAAGACCTTCGCCATTGATCCTGGTTTCTTCTTTTCCTGCGCCTGGATCTTTTCAAAGAAGTTCACAAACTCATTAGGATCGTAGCCTGCCTTGTACATGTACTGGATGCCCAGATAATCCGCTTCAGCCTCAAAGCCGCGGGAGAACTTGAGGAACGTCATGGGAATGCCAATCCCAGCCGCTTCCCTTGCCGCCAAACCAATGCCGCCGCCCACAAAGATCAGGGGCAGGCTGGCGTAATTGATGAACTGGTAACGCGTAAGCTGGCGGGTAGTGTGGCGAGCCGCTACGTGGGCAATCTCATGCGCCATCACGCCGGCCAGTTCAGCTTCATTATCGGCAGCCAGAATCAGGCCTGAATTTACGTAGAAAAAGCCGCCCGGCAGCGCCATGGCATTGATCACGTCAGAATCGACAACTTTGATTGTGAAAGGAACCTTTGCGTCTGAGTTCCGCACCAGGTTCTGGCCTACGCGATTGATATATTCATTGATCGTCGGATCGGTCACCAGCTTCAGGCTCGCTTCAATCTGCGTAGCATATTCCTTGCCCATGCGGATTTCGCTCTCGATTGAATACCAGTCCCATCCGGCGACTTTGCGATTGCCAATGGCATCCACGTCATCTTTGCCGCCGCTGTGCTTGTTTTTCGCGCTTTTCTTGTCCTTATCTTTATCTTTCTTGTCCTTCTTATCCTTGTCTTTATCTTTCTTGTCTTTTTTGTCCGCGTCCTTCTTCTTCTGGTCAGCCGCGGGCTGTTCCTGATCGGCTACAGGCTGCGTCTGGCTCTGGCCCTGATCAGCCACTGCGGGCTTTTGATCTACAGGCTGCGCCTGAGTTTGCCCAGCAGTGGTCGGCGTCTGATCGGCAGGCTGCGCCTGATTGCTGGAAGTCTGCGTCGTAGTTTTATCATTCTGGGCAAAAGCCGTTGAAGAGAGGCTGATACCAGCGACCAGCACTAACGCAAGCGATAGGGAACGGAATTTCATAAACACACTCCTGCCGAACGGGCCTTCTGGAGAGAACATCCTCATTATAGCGCCCGGACGAACCACACTGTAATAGTTTAGATTTCGCCCGTAGAAGATGCGATGCAAGAATCGTCAGGGTTGGTTACCTCACAAGAGGCGCCAAAAGGGGTAAAGTTTGGTAAAATCATGGCTGTCAGGCGCTTTCCGGTGCTCTGGACACCCATTTTCAGTATTTCAACCCGTTTCGCCCGCCACTCGCCCGATGCGTCCTGGTGGGCGGTAATCCGGACTTCCTGCCCTTTGATCAAGCAGTCAGAGTTGCACTTGTGCCGCTGGCTCGACGTCGGCACCTCTTCGCCGTACACAATTTCTGCGTGCGCCACTTCTACTCGCCGCAGCATCTGGTTCCGGCCTTCGACAAAGATCCAGCCCTTCACCGCAGGCTCGCTTGCCGGTGGATCAGCGATCTTGCCGCTGAAAGTTCCATCCACGGCAAAAGCAATGGGGCTCGATAGCAGCAATCCAAACCCGAGACTCACAAGCCAGAGGAGCAGCCTCATAATAAGTCTGATGCAGAGCTCCGCGGCGGCGTTCTCTGCTTAATCGTAATACTCAAGCCCAAGGTGGGTAATGAGCGGTTCGCCGCGCAGGTGGCGCAATGTGTTTTTCAGCTTCATCAGCTGGATAAAGAGATCATGTTCCGGATAAAGCCCCGGCACCGTCATCGGCGACTTGAGATAGAAGCTCAGCCACTCCTGCACACCTATACCTTTCAACGCTTCGCTGCGTTTGGCCAAATCGAGGAAAAGCACCAGATCAAGCACGATGGGCGCCGCCAGGATCGAATCACGGCATAGGAAATCGACCTTGATCTGCATGGGGTAGCCCAGCCAACCAAAAATGTCGATGTTGTCCCATCCTTCTTTATTGTCGCCACGCGGCGGGTAATAATTAATGCGGACCTTGTGGTGGATGTGCCCGTAAAGATCGGGGTATAGCTCCGGCTGAAGAATGCGGTCCAGCACAGAAAGCTTGGATTCCTCCTTGGTCTTGAATGAGCCCGGATCTTCCAGAACTTCCCCGTCGCGATTGCCTAGAATGTTCGTTGAAAACCAGCCGTTCATTCCGATCATGCGGGCCTTGAAACCCGGCGCCAGAATGGTCTTCATCAGCGTCTGGCCAGTTTTGAAGTCCTTGCCCGCGATTGGCGCATTGTTCGCCTTGGAAAGCTCCATCATCACCGGAATGTCCACAGTGAGATTCGGCGCGCCATTGGCAAACGGAACGCCTTCCATCAGCGCGGCATAGGCGTAAATCATCGACGGAGCAATATTGGGATCGTTCTCTTTCAGGCCGCGCTCAAAGGCGTCCAGCGATTCGTGGACCGCGCTCTGTTTGGTAAAAGTCTCCGTGGACGCACACCAGATCATCACCAGCCGGTCAGCCTTTGACTTCTTCTTGAAATCCTGAATATCCGCCCGCAACTGTTTTGCCAGCTCAAACTTGTTCTTACCTTTCTTCACATGTTTGCCGTCGAGCAGCTTCACATAATTGCGATCGAACACAGCCTTGCGCGGTTTGATGGACTTCATAAATGGCTTGATCTGGTTGAGCAGATCTTTTTCCAGCACACCGGCATTCATGGCGGCGGCGTAAGCATCTTCTTCAAAGATGTCCCAGGCGGTGAAAACCAGATCTTTCAGATTCGCCAGCGGAACAAACTTATTGATCTTGGGCGAGCGATTGTCCGTGCGCTTTCCCAGCCGGATGGTTCCCATCTGCGTAAGCGATCCAATGGGCTTGGCAATTCCCTTGCGAATGGCCTCAACGCCGGCGACAAACGTGGTGGCCACCGCACCCATGCCGACAATCATTATGCCCAGCTTGCCGCGGGCAGGAGCTATTTTGGTTGCAGTTGTTGTTTCAGCAGCAGAAGAAGCCATTAATTTACGGAACCGTCCTTGATGTGAGTGGAAACTTATTATCTTCTCGTATTGGAGGGTGTTTGTAAACTAGGGCTTCGGAAAAGATGTTGAGGGGGAAGGAGTGGATGGGACTTACCTTATCTGTAAGAAAGACTTGAAAATGTCCCATCCGTCGATCGCTGAATGTTTAATGCCTGTGTTGTGCAGCCGGATGTTGTTTGCGGGGGAATGGCCCATCTTTAGTGGGAAAAGGACCGTCTTTGCCAACAGCCATGGCCAAAAGGTCAAGGACGAGATCGGGTTTCTTCATGTCGCCGATTTGCTCCACCACGACTCTGTGCTCGCCTTCAGCATCCCGCACTACCACTTCTTTCACGGTATCTTCTGCATTAAAAGAAGTGAACTTTGAAAAAGGCGTAATCATTTCCAGCACTATGCCCGTCGGCTTGATATGCCAAAAGGCAAACTGCGGAGGGAAAATATCCAAAGGGCTTTGGGTGAAATGGACGGTATATCCGGATGTTACGTGTTCCTCTTGCGCCAAGATAAAAACTTGTCTGGCACCATCCGGAATGGGCACTTGCACAGCGCTGTAATAGGCGGAGCAAAGCTCAGGAACAGGTGGCTTTATGTCGCTCATTTGCATTATCTCCACAAGTAAATTTTTCAAATCAATTCCCATTAAGCTCGGCTGGCGAACCCTGGGTTATTTGGCTGCAGCAGACTTGGAGCAATTTTCCTTGACGTATTTTTCGCATTCTGCATGGCTTGCCGGTCCGAATACCTTGCTATAAATAGCCAACACCACGGCATCGGCGGGCCAGATGAAACACTTCGCCTTCCGCTGGGGCTCTCCTGTTAGAGCGTAGACGTTGTACTCGCGTGCTTCCTTGATTGGAACCGTCAATTCCTTCTGTTCATTGACGAAGATTTCCACTTCTTTGTGCGCTTCATCCACAAGATGCACCGTGGCATACCACGGGACTAACATTTCGAGGCAGGGGCCCGGTGACAGCTTGCGTTCAGAAATGAAAACCTGCGCCGCTCCAGGATCGACGAAGTACACCCGGTTCCCGCCTGGATATTTGTCGATCACATCGGCATAAATGCAGGTGTCGGCCAGTTGACCGGAAATATGAACCACCAGACGTCCATGAATTCGGTGCGCAGTCGCCTTCAGGTCATACATATTGTTCCTCCCATCCAAAGCAGGTAAATCCTGCTCTATCTGGGAAGAACGTGCTCTTCCTACATTTCCCTTTTGTGAAGCGGTATTTTCACGCTTCTGCCTTTACTCTTCCCTTCCAGTGCGACCATACGAACCACACTACCCCGGCCAGCAGCAGCAAAATAATCACCGCGTCCAAGCGGTGAAACCATTGCTTCAGTCGCGGATCTTTGTCCCAGTGCTCGCCCAGCTTCATGCCGATCCAGGCCAACACGAAGCACCACGGCCATGAGCCAATGAACGTGTAAATATGGAAGCGCAGACGCGGCATTCGGGCGACGCCTGCCGGCAGGGCGATAAACGTTCGGATCACAGGAAGCAGTCGGCCAATCAGCACGGCTACCGCGCCAAAGCGCTTGAAGAATCGATCGGCTAAATCCAACTCATGGCGGCCCATAAAAATATATGAGCCGTATCGCTCAATCAGCGGACGTCCGCCGTAATTGCCTATTTCATAGGCAATCACCGAACCAAGATTGCAGCCGATTGCGCCGGCCGTAGCGGCCAGCAAGAGGTTGAATTGCCCCTTATAAACCAGAAATCCGGCAAAGGGCATGATGATTTCTGAAGGCAGGGGAATACACGCAGACTCAATGGCCATCAGTAGCAACACGCCAAGATAACCAGCCTTGGAAATTACAGCGATGATGAACCCGGCTAGGGTAGCAATGATTTTTTCAAGCATTCAGTGGGATCTTTAAATTGTGAATCAGAAATCCTGTGAGTCCTGGGTGAAGGTATATCCCGGCAAGGTCATACCGGTATCGTCCTTGGTGATCTTCACGCGGATGGTTTCGGCGTCAGGAGCGCTGACCTTGGCGGGTCTCAACATGGCGTATTGGGTAAACAATTCGCCGTAAACTTTTGTGACAAGAAAGTTATCGCCGTTTTCGTCACTGCGCCAGACCTGCCCGGCTTGTACTGCTTTGACCATGAATTCCAGAGTAATAAGTGAGGCTCACATAGGTCAATGGCTGCGAACCACAATCAGCAATCAGCGCTCAGCAGTCAGCCAAAAAAGCAAGCCGCGAATCAACGCGAATTAAATTTAGAAATAACTTGCCGCGCATTAGCCGTCTTCGCTTGTTAAATTGAGACCCAATTACCTTCCTTTGATTCGTGTGCATTCGCGAAATTCGCGGCTAACTTTTTGATCTGCTTTCATCTGCGCGAATCTGCGCCTGCCTTTGTTTACTCCGGCAATTTGCCGCTGAACAACTCTTCTAACCCCGCAGCCGGGCAACGAACGCCCACATAGAACGTGCCGAACAAGGCATACACCGCACTGACCTCATCAAAGCGCATTTCGTAGATCAATTTTTTGAAGATCAACGGGTCATCTGCAAAAAGATCGACGCCCCACTCCCAGTCGTCAAAGCCAATCGATCCGGTAATAATTTGCCGGACCGTTCCGGCATAACGGCGACCGACCAACCCATGCTCTTCCATCTGGCGCTGGCGTTCCTCAATGGGCAGGCTGTACCAGTTTTTGTCCTCGCCGCGGCGGCGGTCCATGGGATAGAAGCAGATATAGCGGTTGGGCGGAATCTGCGGAAACAAACGCGGACGCATGGCCTCAGTCTGCCGCTTGATCGTCTCTTCGATTACCTCATTCCACTCCGGCGAATGCGGCACAGTTCCCTGCTCCCGCAAGGTGCGATACAGCTTGACGGAAGAGTCATATAAGCCAAGCTCCACCACGGACAGATAAGACGTGGTCTGCTCCAGGTAATCGCTCAGGCGCAGCCGCGATATGGCCAGTTCGGCGGCCTTGAGCTGATCAAAAGAGTTGCGGAAGTGCACCACCAGCAAATCGCCTTTGTGCCCCAGCAGGGAAAACACTGCTGTCTGGCCAGTAACGTCGTTTTCCATCTTCAGCAATGCTGCGGAAGCTTCTGCGGCAATCTCATGCTGCTGGGCCGGGCTCAGCTTGCGCCATTCCGCCCAGCGGATGCGAAACATCTGGTGCAGAACGCTTGAGCCTTCCAGCGTCAGCGGTACCGCATGCAGGTCACTGCTCGGGATTTTCATCTCTGCCTTTGTGGTGGTTGCCATCGTCTCCTCAGCCTTCTTTCCCATTGCCTATTGTGATTGTAAGCCCGCTGCTTTAGATTTTGTGTCATGCCCGTCGCAAAAACGTCCGCTGCAAAGATCTCCGGTGCCAAGTCTAAATCCGGGTTGAAACCGCTTGCTAAAGCCGCCAATCCCGCGAAAGCCGAGAAAATCAAAGCCTCCAAAGGCAGCTACTATCCGCTGGCCCCGGAACGGGTAAAAGACATTCTAAATCGGCTGGACCAGCGTTACCCCAACGTCCGTTGCGCCCTGCACCACAGCAGCGCTTGGGAACTGCTGGTTGCGACCATTCTCTCCGCTCAATGTACAGACGTGCGGGTGAATATGGTAACGCCGATGCTGTTTCAGAAATATCCCACGCCCCAGGCATTTGCCGCTCTCAAACCGGAGCAGCTTGAGCCTGACATACGATCAACCGGGTTCTTCCGCAACAAGTCCAAATCGATTGTCGGCGCAGCCAGAGGTGTAATTGAAGAATTCGGCGGCACGGTTCCTGACGATATGGACAAACTGCTCACCCTTCCCGGCGTAGCCCGCAAGACGGCAAATGTCGTGCTGGGATCATGGTTTGGAAAAGCCGTGGGCGTCGTGGTCGACACTCACGTTCATCGCATCTCTCGACGGCTTGAACTCACCAAGGCCGAAGATCCAAAAAACATTGAGCAAGACCTGATGAAGGTGATCCCGCAGCCAAGATGGATTGATTTTTCTCACCAGATCATCCATCACGGTCGCGCGCTGTGCATAGCTCGAAGGCCCAAGTGTGCCGAATGCCCGCTGGAAAATATCTGCCACGCCGCGGACAAGACGTGGTCGACAGTGGAGATACATAAGACGGCGAAACCGTAAAACCGTCAATCGACAGAATTCAAAAGCTCACCGCGGAGACGCGGAGACGCGGAGAAACAAACAGATGCGAAAGTTGTTGCTGCCGATTCCCTTTCTGAGCGTAGCGCTCGCCTTCAGCCAGGCTTCTTCTGTTCCGCCTGTCATCACCGATCCGGCACAGATCACGGCGAAACAAAAATTCGATATCCAGCCCTTCACCGTGGAAAAGCTCTACATGACCCACAACATCGGTGACAGTTCCTGGTCGCCTGACGACAAGCAGGTGGCGTTCGTCACCAACATCAGCGGGCGCAACAATATCTGGCTGGTCTCGGCTGAGAGCGGCTGGCCGACGCAGCTTACCGTGAGCAACCAGCGCCAGGCGAACATCGCGTGGTCGCCCAAAGGCCGCTGGATCGCCTACAACTCTGATTACGACGGCAACGAGCAGTGGGACCTCTTTCTAGTCTCTGTCAGCAACGGACAAGTGGTGAACCTCACCAACACACGAGAAGTTTCTGAAGAAGGGGCGGCGTGGTCGCCAGACGGCGAGAAGATTGCCTACAGCGTAAAGCCAAAGCGCTCCCCTAACTATGAGCTCGACACCATCGAAATTGACACCAAAAAAATTATCCACCTCACAGCCAATACTTCATCGCAATTCAGCAACGCGTCGCCGATCTGGTCGAAGGACGGGAAGTCGATCGTCTTTACCCAGCAGCGGGCCGACGGCAAAGATGCAAATATCTTCATCGTGAGCGCTGCGGGCGGCAAAGCAACAAATCTTACTCCGCATCAGGGAGAGAACAACTTCCTGGCGACAGACATCTCAAACGACGGCAAGACTCTGCTGATCACCTCTAACGCCGGCAACGGCTACCAGAACGCCGCGCTCCTGGACATAGCAACAAAGAAGATCTCCTGGCTCACAAATGACAAATGGGAGGTTACCTCGGGACACTTTTCGCGTGACGGCAAACGCGTCACCTGGATGGCGAACGTCGACGGCAATCAGGACATTTTCTTTTACGACCTGGCGGCAAAGCAGGCGCACGCGCTCCCGATCGCGAAGGGCATCAATTGGCTGGCGGGGGCGGAGAGCGCATTCAGCCATGATGGCGCGCGACTGCTCTATCGGCATGAAGGCGCCAATGCGCCGAACGATCTGTGGGCCTTCGATTTTGCCACCCAGAAGCCATTGCAGATCACGCATTCTCTTGTGGGCGGGCTCCGCAGCCAGGACTTGGTCGAGCCATTCCTGGTGCACTATCCCAGTAAGGACGGAAAGTGGCAAATCTCCGCCTTCGTTTACGTGCCCTACAATGCGGAGAGAAACGGCCAGAATGCCCTTGTCGTCGCCATCCACGGCGGTCCAGAGTCGCAGGTCATGAATTTCTTCAACCGCAACATTCAATACCTGGTAAACCAAGGATATTTCGTAATCGCGCCTAATTACCGGGGCTCAACCGGCTATGGCAAGGAGTTCCAGGATGCCGACCGCTTTGACATGGGTGGAGGCGATCTGGAAGATGTGATCGCTGCTGCCGAGTGGATGAAGAAGACCGGCTTCATCGATCCCAAAAAAATGGCTGTTGCCGGCGGCAGCTATGGCGGCTATCTCACCATGATGGCCGTCACCAAGGCGCCCGATCTCTGGGCCGCCGCCGTTCCTATTGTGCCTTTTGTGAACTGGTTTACCGAGATTGAGAACGAAGACGCGGCCCTGCGCGAATATGACATCTCCACCATGGGCGATCCGGTGAAGGACAAGGCGCGGTTGCAGGAACGCTCGCCCATCAACTTTGTCGACCGCATCAAAGCGCCGTTGCTGCTGCTGGCCGGCGGCAATGATCCGCGCTGCCCGCGCACCGAGGCTGAGCAGGTGGCCAGCGCGGTCAAGAAGCGCAATGGCATCGTCGAGTTGAAGGTTTATGAGAACGAAGGCCACGGCTTCGTGAAGGTGGAGAACCAGATCGATGCCTACACACGCCTTGCGGAATTTCTGAAGAAGTATGCGCCGCCGGCAAAGTGCGGCTGCAATCTTGAGTAATGTCGTTACGCGCCAACCCGCCGATAGGCCTGATCGACTCTAGGATGTTCAGCGCTTGAATCGGCGGGCTCAGCGCGCAAGCCGGCTTCGCCCGGAATTCAGCTGCCTTCCTTTGCGCCCTTTGCGACCTTCGCGGTGAAAGTTACTCGCTGGGGTGTGTAGTCAGCACATGCTTGGCGATCGCCAGAGCCAGGCCTTCCATCGTGTATTCCAGGGCTTCGATGTTCGGTTTGAAGCCTGCTTGGCGCAACGTATCGCTGGTTATCGGCCCAATCGACGCCAGCCAAATTTCACGGAGTCCGTGCCAATGGTCTTTTTCCAGCAGCGCCAGAAAATTTGTTGCCGTGGACGAACTGGTAAACGTCACAATGTCCGGACGTGAAGAGTCATTGGAAAAAAGACGATTGAGTTTTGCCTTTGCCGCCTTGGGCACGTGCGTCTCGTAGGCCTCGGCCACATCCACTTTTGCGCCGGCCTTTTTCAGTTCGATAGGCAGAACATCGCGAGCCACCTTGGCACGCACCAGCAAAACCCGCTTCCCCTCCGTCTTGTCCTTGAGCGCTTCCACCACGGCCTCGGCCACGTATCTGTCTGGCATCACGGCAACTTTCAAACCTTGCTTTTCGATTTCCCGCTCCGTCGCCGGCCCAATGGCCGCCACCTGAAGATGTGCCAGCTTTGTGTGTGCAATTCGCAGTTTTTTCAGCCGCGCGAATAATACTTCTACGCCGTTCACGCTGGTAAGAATCAGCCAGTCATATTTGGCGATATTTTTCAGTGCAGCATCCAAAGCTTTGTAACTGCTCGGCGGCTTGATTTCGATGGTAGGAATTTCAATCACCTCTGCGCCCATTTCGCGCAAAGGTCCGGCCAACCCGCCGGATTGCTTGCTGGCGCGCGTAGTTAGAATCCGCCAGCCGCTGAGCGGCTCCTCTTTATTCGCGCTCACTGATTTCTTCACGCTCGTAGCTGATTTATTTGTGCTCATGGCTGCTTCGGCACTTCAACTTCCTGGGCGTACACATCGTTCAAGATCTTGTCACCACCGCGCCACAGCAGCGTTTGCGCTGTTTCGCGGCCCAGTTTCACGCCATCGGTACCTGCGGCTTCTTCACGTAAAATCTCGCTTCCGTCCGGCCGCCCCACCATGGCGCGTAAAAACAGACGGTCACCTCTCTTCTCAGCATACGCCCCTATAGGCACCTGGCACCCGCCGCCAAGCGATCCCAGCAGCGCACGCTCGCAATCGATGGCCGCATGCGTATCGGCGTCGTTCAGAAAAGCCAGCAGCGTTTTGGTCTGCTGATCCCCACGCCGAATCTCAATTGCCAGCGCGCCTTGTCCCACAGCGGGACACATCACGTCGGCTGAGATGCGCGAGCGCACATGCGTTTCCAGCCCCAGACGGAGCACGCCCGCCGCTGCCAGGATAATCGCGTCATACTCGCCGGACTCAAGCTTCCGGAGCCGCGTGTCCACGTTGCCGCGCAGAGGAAAGACTTCCAGATCCGGACGTACCGACTTCAACTGACACTGCCGCCGCAAACTACTCGTCCCGACTTTCGCGCCCTGCGGCAGTTCTTCCAGGCTGGAAAACTTTACGGAGATGAACGCATCGCGCGGGTCTTCCCGCTTCATGATCGCCGCCAACTCAAACTCCTGCGCCAGGTCCGTAGGTACATCTTTCAGACTGTGCACTGCCAGATCGACGCGATGGTCGTGCAGCGCTTCTTCAATCTCCTTGGTAAACATCCCCTTAGTGCCGACCTGGGCCAGCGCCACGCTGGTGATCTTGTCGCCGGTGGTCTTGATGACCTCAATCTCAACGGTGTGGCCTTTAGCGCGCAGCAGAGCCGCCACATGGTTCGCCTGCCACAACGCCAGCTGCGATCCTCGCGAGCCTATTCGAAGTTTTGCCATTTACTCTTTCGGTTTCCCAGTATTCAAATTGAACAGCCGCCGGATCATCTCATGGATGGTAGCAGCCTCGGGGTGATCGGTGGACGATTTAAGCGTGGTAATAGGCGTATGCAGCAGTTTATTGATGATGCCGCGCGTCATTGCCTCGATGGCCGCTTCCTGCTCCGGAGTGATCGTGCCCAGCTTACCGCGAATGCGATCAATCTCTGCCTGGCGGATGGTTTCGCAGTATTCCTGGAGGGAAAGAATCGTCGGCACCACGGCCAGCGACTTCATGCGCGAAGCAAATCGATCCACCTCAAGTTCAATGATCTTTTCCGCCCGCTCGGCTTCTTTCTTGCGTTCACTGGCATTGTCTGAAGCTACCGACTGCAGATCATCCACGTCATACACAAACATTCCGTCCAGCTTGTTCATGTCCGGATGCACGTTGCGAGGGACGGCAATATCGATAAAAAACATTGGCCGGTTGCGGCGGCCTTTCAGCAGGCGCTCGCCATGTTCGCGGCGAAAGATCGGCTCAGGAGCGCCGGTTGAAGTCAAAATGATGTCAGCGCTGTCTGAGGTTTCGTGCAACTGATCGAAAGAAACGGCCCGGCCACCAAATTCCTCTGCCAGTTCCACTGCTCGATCATAAGTGCGGTTGCTTACGATAATGTTCTTTGCACCGTGAGCGATCAGGTGTCGCGCAGCGAGTTCAGCCATCTTGCCTGCGCCCACCAGAAAGACTGTCTTGTCTTCCAGCGAACCGAAAATCTTTTCCGCCAGCTGCACCGCGACAGACGCAATGGAAACGCTGGAGCTGCCGATTGAAGTCTCTGAGCGCACGCGCTTAGCCACGGCAAAGGCGCGTGAGAGCAGCGCGTCCAGCCCGGAATGTATCGCCCCCATCCCGCGCGCCAGAGCATAGGCTTCTTTAACCTGGCCCAGAATCTGCGGCTCGCCCACCACCATGGAGTCAAGGCTGGAGGCGACGCGGAATACGTGGCGCACCGCTTCGCGCTGCTCAAATTCATAGATATGAGAATTGAGCGCCATGGGACTCACTCCAAAATAGCTGCCCAGAAATCCGCGCAGATCGGCGCCTTGCTTGGTGCTGGTAACCACCTCAACGCGGTTGCATGTGGAAAGCACCATGCCTTCATCCACGCCGGGCTGCTGCACAAGACTGCGGATGGCGTCGGGCAACTGCGCTTCTGGCACAGCCAGCCGCTCACGCACCTCAAGCGGAGCGCTGTTGTGGTTCACGCCGATGACATGAAAGTTCATGGAGCGATAAACCTATGTGTCTGGCTGAAATTATTTGCCGCCCAAGCCAGTACAGCCGCGCCAAAGGCGAATGTCGCCAGGTACGCAGCACGCCGGCCGCGCCATCCCGCGTTCCAGCGCGTGTACAGCAGGACCATATAGATGACCCACATCAGGCCGGACAACAAAATTTTGGGATCGGCGAAGTATCTGCTGCCAAAGCGCGCTTCCGCCAGGATCGAGCCCGCGATTAGCCCCAGCGTCATGAACGGGAAGCCCCAGATCAGGCATTTGAAGCCGATTTCGTCGATTGTGGCCAGCGCAGGCAGGCGCGACCAGAATCCTTTCATCCCGGCCTTTGTTTTCAAGTTGCGCTCCTGGAGCAGATACAAAATGCTGGCAACAAAGCTGAAGAACAGCGCCGAGTATCCAATAAGAATCAAAGCGACGTGGATGTAAATCCATTGCGTGCTTACGAAAAGTGGAGCGGAAGGCTCGGTGGGCTCGGCGTAAGACGAAGCAGAAAAAGTGAGCCAGAAAACCAGCGGAAACACGGCCAGCCCCGGTGACGTGGCGCGGAAACGGGCATACACGACAAAGAAAAATACCATCAGCACGAACGCCAGCAACGATTCCAGTCCATGCATGGAAGTTGGCGCCCAGGTGCCGCTGGACATGGCATTTTCCACGATGGAGACAAAATGAAACACCATTCCCAGCCCCACCGCGGGCAGGGTGATTCGGGTCAGGACTTTCCTGCCGCCCCAGAATGACGCCAAGGCGTAAAGCAGGCCCACCCCGTACAGACTCAGGGCCACGCGTAACCAGAACAACGGAAGCATAAGTTATTGCAAATTATAGCCGCGAGTGCCTGTAGCACATGTGATAAAACGCACAAAGGTACCTCCAGAACGCATGTCGGGCAGCATAAAACTCAGGATTTACGCTGATCGTATAGGGTTTCCACCCTACTTCCCTTTGTGGTCAAGACCTTGGCGTGGGAATGGAGGCTTGCGGTCGCTTTTGGTGCGGGGATTTGAGCACGCAGCGCCCGACCTTGACATTAATAATCAGACGCTGCCTAGAGACGCTCATCAGGACGGCTTTTGCCGAAGTTCCGTCAACTTGTTCTGCTGTGCTTCTGAAAGCAAATTCTTGATGTGGATCAGCAGAGATATCTGGGCCTTTTTGATATCGCGTTCGCGGTTCAAGACCTGGTCCATCTGGGCCATGACCGCCGCCTCGTCCACAGGACGCGCCTTCAACAATTTGACCAGCTTTTCCGCTTCAGACTGCATGTCCCATTGCATGTCCAGGAATTTGGTTTGGGCCTTCTGGATGGCCTCTTTCATGGCCTTGGATTGACCTTCATCCAGATTGATTTCCTGGCGATACTTCATGACCAGTTCGGGCGGATAAAGAGCTTGAGCAATGGGATCATCTGCCGGCTTCTGCCCCCAGCCTGCTGCGCTCAAAACAAACAATGCGAACAACAATCTGTAGAATTTCAAAGAGATCCTCCTTCTCTAGTGCAAAGCCTTTTTCCTGACTTGCGAATGCCCGTCCGCGGCGGAAGTCGCCGCGGTGTAGCCCTGCCATTTACCGATTTCCGGCACGGTCTGCAGAATTTCGCGTCCGGGTGTTTCCAACAGAAAATCCGTAGGCGCTTTCCATTCGGTAATCTCGACCATTGAGACTTCATTCCTATTCGTCCGTTCAGAGCGAAGCAAAAGAATCGCTATTACAACGATCAGCGCACAACCAGCGGCAGCGAACCAGAAACTTTTGCTCCGTTGCATACGGCTTCTGCCGCCCCATAGCGATGCGAATGCAGGAATGTGCTGCTGCTCTTGCTCACGAAGGCTGACGAAGCGCTTGCGCAAGGCAGCATTTTGCAAGTTGGTGTCCGGCGGCGCTTTGTCGCCACGATCATCGTTAGGAAGACTCTGGTCCCCGTTCATCGCATTTCCTCTTTACTCAGCAGGCTGCGAAGCCTGGTTTTGCCCCGTTCAAAATGTATGCGCGCCGTTCCCAGGGAAATGTTCAAAACCTTCGCAGCCTCCTGAATCGTTAAATCCTGATAAAAGACCAGGTGCAAGACCTCACGCTGTCGCGCGGGTAACTTCATCAGCACGCGAAGCAGCGCATGGTTTTCTTCCGAACTGCTCAGCGCTTCATCGGGCGCAGGATGCAGCATCGAAGCCGGTTGCTGTCCCATCCAGCGCCCCAACAGTAACTCGCGTGCCCACCGCCTACGACGCTGTTCCCAAGCCGTCCGGCGAACCACGGAGAAAAACCAAGTCCGCAAGGTTGCACGTCCTTCAAAGCGCGCTCCGCCCTCCAGCACTTTGAGGTAGGCGGCCTGCAAAACTTCTTCCGCCTCATCTCTCCGGTGGTCGCAACACCACAGCGCCCAGCCAAAGCTCGCCGGATGAAGCCGCTCAAGTTCATCGTGGAGTTCGTTTTTATCCATGCTGATTGAGCAGCAAGCTACTAAATTGCCCCGAGCCCTGCTCGAGGTTCACTGTATGAGTGCATTGAGAAGTCCGGTTATATGACACTGCGGGAAGAATATTAGCAACGCGCTATTCGCTCTGCGGAGCTAACGGATCGAGAGTTTCCGGTATTTTTCCGCCGCCGACTCCGACGATATGTGGGTGTAATACACCTCTTTCAGGAAGTACGGCTTGGCCTTGGCGCCAATAATAGGCAGGATCTCGATGTGCCAGTGGTAGTCCTCGTCGACGGTTTTCCAGTATTGCAGTATGTTCGATTTCTGATATGTGTTTGGCACCGTGTGCAGCACCAGATAAAACGATTCAGAAACGCTCATTACCCGCTGCAGTGTTCGGCGGATTAATCCGGCCAGTTCGTTCAGATGGGCCGACTTGGACGTGATTGACCGCTCAAAGGACGATTCATGCTTGCGTGGCATGATCCAGATCTCATACGGCACGCGGGATGCGAACGGACACATTGAAACAAAGTGGTTCAGGGCCTCCACGATCCTGATGGGATTGCGCAATTCCTGTCCCAGCGTGTCACAGAAAACGCAGCGCTCTTTTTCCAAGTAATAATCGCGGGAAGCTCGCAGCTCATACAACACCCGACGCGGAACAAACGTGGTCGCTGTCAGTTCGGAAACAGGGTGGTCGAACTCCTGACTCGCGGCAGGCCCATGGTTCTTGAACATAGTCACATACTTAAACCGGAGATCGCCTTTCAGGTCCTGTATGCGCTGGGCGGTCAGCAGCAGGAATTGGGAAATTTCAGCGTCCGATGATTGCCACAGCTCAATATCGTGCCGGATGCTCTGCACCAGCACCTCATGCGCGCCAACCGTGTTCATGGCGTCATAGATGCCTTCCGCATGGCGATGCGGCTCTCCTTCAATGCGGTAGAGGGGCGCTGGATGCACCATGGCTGAGATTGGGCCGCCAAGCTCGTTGCCATTCAACGTAGCAATCACCTGCGGCGCGTTCTGCGCTCCAGGACAAAAGGGACAATAGCCGGGCTGGGCTGGACGCTCCACGTCATCGCCCACGATGACCCAGGAGCGTGTAATCGGATCTTTGCGCAATTCCATGCTACATCTAGGAAAACAGAGGTTGGCAATCGCGGTCAATAGACGATTGCATATTGACCAAAATCGATCTGTGCGTGTACTAAAGAATGTGATGCCAGAATGTGATGACCATGACCGATAAACAACTTGTGCTGGCGCTTAAAGCTGTTGCCGATCCTGCCCGGGTGAAAATACTTCGGCTGCTGAAGCAAAAGGGCCAATGCTCCATTGGAAAAGGCGTGGGGATGTGCGCTTGCGACGTGCAGGACCACGTGACACTCTCACAGCCAACGATTTCTCACCACATGTCAATCCTGCGGAAAGCCGGGCTGGTGCAAGCTGAAAAGCACGGCTTGTGGATGTGGTATCGGAGAAACGAGAAGTCGCTCAAAGAGCTAGCGCACGCAGTGAGCGCCGAGTTGTAAAACACAAAGGACACGAAGGATCACAAAGGTGTTGCTCCTGCTTTCCTTCGTGTTTCTTCGTGTCCTTGTGGTTAAAGATTTTTTTATCGCACTACCGACGCAAACATCGGCGACTGCATCAACTGCTGGAAGTTCTTGTCATCGGCTTTGAATTTCACCACCAGCTTATTGGTATCGCTGTCCACGGTGGTACCGTCAATCGCCGCTTTTTCCGTGGGGCTGGCGTCCATTTTCTTGAACAGAATGCCGGCCTTCAGGACGGACGAAAGAGTTGATGCGGTCACGTTATCAGAGGTAAGAACATTCAGGTTGAAGTCCACGCCATGATCAAAGTCGATGGTGTAGCGCGAGCCCAGAAGCTTCTTCTTCATGGTATCGAATTCACCGAGTTCGGCGGCGCTGCCCAGGGCTGATTTCAACATCGTCTCAGTCCCGGCGGCATCCAGCACGCTCCAGACTGTCCCGGCCTCAACGTTCGGAATCAAATCAGTGATCTCGCGATTGGCGTTCAAGCTCTGGCTGGAATTGTCGCGGGCATCCAGCGCGGCCTTCACCGCGGCAATGTCGCCAAACAACATGGTCCAGTCATCCAGAAAGGTCATCTGCATCCCGCCCGCCACGGGATAAATCATGGAGCCGTTCTTCTTTGTGCCCTTGATTTTCTGGTTCGTGATCTTGAGCATCAGCTTTTTGCGCGGGAACTGGCCCTGCGCAATGCCGATCATCTGCAAGCCCTGGTCTTTCATCCGGAAAGAGGCCAGCGTGATCTGGTCAATGTCCTTATCGGGGTTCACGCCGATATCTTTCAGCGCATCTTCAAACTGCTTCATGTTCGGCGGAAGCAGCTTGGCCTTCATGTCCATGGCCGTGTCAGAGTTTTTCATGCGCCGGTAATCGACGTTGATGATCTGCTGGACTTCAATGGGGATCACCGTTCGCGCGGCCGTACCAAGTGAAGCAGCAAAGGCAGTAAGTCCGCTCGACAAGAAGGCGAGCGTGATAACAAGAGTGCGTTTCATAATCATATTTTAGTCCGGTTTTGCTTAATCTGATGCGTTCAGGTGCAGCTCAGGATGCTAATTTCCCATTACTTAAGGTATTCACCTCTGGAGCTCCACTACTCTTGAACGTATCTCATCGGCAAAATCGGCATCTTTTAATGACCCCAGATTGATTTCCACGTTGGCTAAGGCCCCAACAATGGCCGCGCTGGCCAGAGTGGACGCCACGGTAAGATCAGAAGCCATGTTTGGACTGGTAATGGGCTTCAGCGTCTCAATGATGTCTTTGACTTCGCGTGCTCTTTGCGCTGTATCCATCGGCACGGTGGTTGCGCCCTTCATGGCTGTTTCGATTAGTGCGTCACCGTCGTTGGACGTCTTGGCCAGCTTGTAAGCGGCCAAAACTTTGTTGTAGCTCTCAGCATCGGCATCGATGAGGGCTTTCAATTCTTCACGGAGCTGCGCCAGCCGAGCCAGCGCCGCGCTCAACTGCGGTTCATATTGCACGTATGCTTTCTTCGTTCGCGACATTCCAGCGACCATGCTGCCGAGCGCGGCCGCCATGGCAGCCACAGACGCCGCGGCGCTGCCTCCTCCGGGAGTTGCCGTGGGCGCAGCAAGCTGTTCGATGAACGGCTCGACTCCGGCTCGAATGCCTCCCACAGCCATTTTGCCGCTGGTCACCGCCGCAAGCCGGTTTTCCAGGATCATGGATGAATCAAAATTTTCTACCTGCAAAAACCATTCGGCTGCCTGCTCCAATGCTTTCTTGGGGATCAAACCAACGATCTCACTGCTGAGCGGCTGCACGCCGTACCGCTCCGCTTCACGCTTTACAAATTCAAAGACCCGGGCGATGGGCGTTTGCTCAAAGTCGGTCAGGTTCATGGAAACCTGGGCGAGCCCGCGCACTTCGAATCCCGCGCCTTTTACATAACGCAGTCCACCGGAAGAATAACGCACGGCCTTGGCGATCTTTTTGGCGATATCAACGTCTTTGGTGTTGAGAAAAACGTTATAAGCAATCAGGGCTTTGCGCGCACCAACGACCGTCGCTCCTGCCGTGGGATGGCAGCGCGGATCGCCAAAATCCGGACAGCGCGCAGGGTTGACGAGGATGTCTTCACGCAGGCCTTCAAACTGGCCGCGACGAATATTTTCCAAATTCTGGCGATCTGGATTTGTGGCAGCAGATTCATAGAGATACACAGGAATTTTAAAGCGTTTCCATATCTCTTCTCCGACCTTGCGGGCAATGGCGACGCAGTCTTCTATGGTAACGCCTTCAATGGGGATAAACGGGATCACGTCCGACGCACCGATGCGCGGATGAGCGCCCTGGTGCTTGGTGAGATCGATGAGTTCGGACGCTTTGCCGACGCCACGAATCGCGGCCTCAGCAATGGCTTCACGATCACCCACAATGGTGATCACGCAGCGGTTGTGGTCGGAATCCATCTCGCGGTCCAGCAGCGAGACGCCGGGAATTTTCATGGCTTCGACAATGGCATCAACGACGCTCTTATCACGGCCTTCAGAGAAATTAGGAACACATTCAACCAGTGTGGACATAACTGGCAAGAATAAAGCCAGCCCAGTGGCAGCGCAACTGGACACGACCAGGAGCACGCCGCTAAGCGTTATTATTTCTACGCTTCGGGCGGTAACGCCAAAAGGACCACGCAGAGATGATTGGAACGGCTGTGAAAGCGAACCTGAAAGACATTCTGGCATTGCGCGCTTTGTATCTACAGGAGACGAATTTCCAGATCAGATACAACGCGGTCCTTGAACGCGGGTGGAGCGATTCTTATCTGCTGAGAATCGAGGGCAAAGACGCCGGTTACGGCTCCATCAAGGGGCAGGAAAGAAACGACCGCGACACGATATTCGAGTTCTATGTGGTTCCGCCGTTCAGAAAGCAGGCCAGCCTGCTATTCCAGGAACTTATCTCTGCATCACGCGCCAGATATATCGAATGCCAGAGCAATGATCATTTGTTGTCCACAATGCTGTATGCGTTCTCCCAGGACATACGCTCGGACGTCGTGTTGTTCGAGCCGCATTCGGTGACGGAATACACAATTCCAGACTCCATAGTCCGACCCTCGCGTCCTGACGATCAGATTTTTGAACACACGGTAGAACCAACTGGAGACTATGTGCTTGAGGTAAAGGGAGAAATCGTGGCCACAGGCGGATTCATGCTCCACTACAACCCTCCATTTGCCGATCTTTATATGGAAGTGAGGAAGGATTGCCGCAGGCGGGGTTACGGAACTTTTATCCTGCAGGAGTTGCAGAAAGCATGTTATCTGGCTGGAAGAGTTCCCGCCGCCCGCTGCCAGATCAAGAATGTTGCTTCACGCGCAGCTCTGAGGAAAGCCGGCTTAAAAGTGTGTGGATTTATGCAGATCGGCAACATCAAGCACCCATCATGATGGCCCGCATCACCTCTGACTGCTTCTGATCGCTGGGGAACGAGGACAGGAATTAATGCGGCCGCATTCGCAAAGCTGGTTTCAATAGTTCCTTAGGCTCTGCCCCGCATCTTGGCCCACCACCAGCGCACGCCCACCAGCAGAAATCGCCAGTCGTGGAAGAACTCAGGCTCTTTGTGCTCAAAAGCGTGGCCAATGAACTGCAGTAGCCACCCGAAAACGAAGAGTCCGGCGGCAAGCATCCAGAGCGGATGATAAAAAATGGCCGCCACGCCCAGCGCCAGTGACAGCACGATCAGCGGTATGCCAAGGCTATGGCAAAACCGGTTGACTGGATGCGTGTGACTGCTTGCGTATTGTGCGATCCACTGTTCGCTGCTGCGTCCACCAAGCATGGGCGGATTATAGCCCAACACTCCTACTGTGGCGTCAGCAGAAAAACCCGCGTCGGGCCAGCATGGACGTGGCTATCCGCCGAGACTTCCTGATGTTTGCTCACCTTGGGACTCTTGATGCCGAAAGCGACGATCTGGCCTTTTTCATTGATGGAAAAAGCCCCAATCAGCACAACATCACCCGGAAGATTGGTGACAGATTCATTCAGGTCAATCAGCCCATTGTGGCTGGTCCAAAGGAAAGCGCGGGTCCCCATGGAGCTTGCGATTTCGCCCACTACCTGGCCTGCGTTATTGATGTCGAAAGCTTCGCTGTAAATTGCGCCGGACTCTTCACTCAAGGGCTGCATTCCGGCAGCGCTGGTCCAGACGAAAGCGCGAACGCCTCCGCTGCCCTCGGAAGCGCCCACAACCATACCGCTGTCATTGATATGGTCAGCGTGGCTGCTGGTATCGCCTGAAAGGAGACCAAGGTCCTGCATGGCGCCGTTTTGCCATAGAAAAGCATGCGGACCGGAGCTGGTGTCTGAGACGCCGACAACCGCGCCAAGGTTGTTGATCCCACGCGCTTCACTCGTCGCGCCGCCAAGCGTGCCCAGATCCTGAATGTTGCCGCCCGACCACAGAGTTGCATGTCCGCCGGAACTGCCCACGATCTGGCCTTGATTGTTGATGGCAAGCGCTGAACTGGCATTTGCGCCCGGCAAAGTTCCAAGATCGGCAAGCCCGCGGACAAGAGTCCAGGAAAATGCGTGCGTGCTGGTTGAAGTATTTGATGTGCCCACAACCATGCCGGAGTCATTGATAGCATAGGCCGCGCTGTAGTCGCCTCCGGGCAGTGTGCCCAGATCGCGAATGCCGCCCTGCTTCTGCCAGAAAAATGCGTGCGTCTCCGCACCGTGCGGATTCCCGGAAGCACCCACGGCCTGACCAGAATCGTTCACGCCGTGTATGCGCGCACTGCCGGCGTGAAGAGTGCCCAGGTCAGTGGCGGTATAGGTCTGCGCTGCCGCGCTGGGCACGAGACAAGTAGCCAGGAAAGCAACGATGGCAGCGATTGTCAGCAATTTGGTCTTCAGGCCGCTTTTCATTGTGTCTCTCCTAGAACCCGGTAAATGTGAGCGACGTGGTTGCACCGCTCGAAACCGACGCAGTCTTGCTCTGCGTGGTAAAGCCGCTCTTGGCGACTGTAACCGTGTACGTGCCCACTGGAATCCAGTTCGTCGTAAATAAGCCTGTGGAACTGCTGGATCCGGAAACAGTGTTTGCAATCACGCCTCCCTTGATCGTAATTGTTGCACCGCTGACCGCTGCCCCGCTGGACGTGACAACTTTCACTGAGAGCTTTCCTCCAGTTGCTATTGGAACGTTGAGAGTGCTGGTTGCGCCTCCAGTCACACTGACGGAGAGCGTATGCGCCAAGTAGCCCGTCTTGACGGCGGTGATCTTCTGCGTCCCGGCAGTCACATTTGTCAGCGTGTAAATCCCGCTCGTGTTGCTTGTGGTTGACCCGCCGCTCCAGCTTACCGTGGCCCCTGTAACAATCGCACCGCTAGAAGCATTGGTGATCTTGCCGGTGACTGTTCCTTTCGCCGTAGCGGCCGTAAGCGTGAAATTCGCCGCGCTGGTTTTGCCGCCGGCAACAGTTACACTTTGCGTCACGCTCTGGAAACCGCTGGCCGAAGCCACCAACTGAACTGTTCCAACTGGAACGCCGGTTAAAGTGTAATTTCCGTTAGCGTCGGTTGTTGTGGTGCCTCCGCCAAATCCAACCGAAGCGCCCGCAACCGCCGCTCCTGTGGAACTTTTCACGCTTCCAGCAATTGCTCCGCTACTTGAAACCAGCGTGATCGCCGGAGCAGCGGTTGTGGCAGCGGCCACCACCGTAACGACGGCTGATCCTGGCTGATAGCCGGTAAGCGAAGCTTGGATTGTCGTCTGTCCCGCCGGAAGATTGTTCAGCGCGTAATTGCCGTCTTCGCCGCTGGTCGTGCTCAGCCCCGCCGCCGAAACGGTCGCCCCCGAAAGCGCTGCGCCATTGCCATCCACCACTGAGCCTGTCACATTGCCGGGGTTGATGGGCTGGATTTGCAGAGTTTCTGCCTGCGTGCTTTGACCCGCCGTGACCGTTACGCTTTCTGAAGCACTTTGATATCCGGCTAGCGCCGCTGTCACCGTCGATGTTCCGCCGGGAACCTGCAGCGTGTAACCACCGTCAGCGCCTGTGATAGCGCCATTGCCACCGGAAGAAACGGACGCGCCTGCAATTGGCGCGCCTGCTGTGTTCGTAACTTTTCCCGTAATAGTTCCTACTGCAGTCGCTGTTGCAGAAACTTGAATGATGCTGCCGACGGAAGGCACACCCGAGCCGTTCAGGATAAACAGCATGTAATATCCGGGTGTCGCCAGGTTTGCGTTGGCCGGCATCGTGACGTTAAGTCCTGTGCTGGTCTTGGTAAAGCTCAGAGTCTGGAATCCCTGGCTCATGCTGTTGGTGTGCGTGACTGAAGCCTGGCGCAGCAATGTAACTTTGCTGATGGAGGCAACATCCGGTGTGCCGATGAAAATCGTCTGTCCATAACCTGCGCTGACGGGAGCAGACGCAATGTTGGGCCGCGCGCCGGCAAATAAATACGGAGGTGAAAACAGCTGGGCGTTTGGACCGCCCACATTGCCGCCAGCAGAGAGCACGCGACCATCGGCCAGCAGCAGAGCCGTTGAATGATAACCGCGATAAACAGCGATGCTGGCCATTACGGTAAATTGACCCGTGGCAGGGTCCCACATTTCCGTGGGCAGCACCGGTGAGGTGGAAGTATCGAACCCGCTTGCGCTGCTTCCGCCAACGATAAAAACTTTTCCGTCCGGCAGGATCACCGCATTGTGCTGCCGCCGCGGATAATGCATGCTGCCGGTATATTTCCAGACCGGGGTCGTGGCATTTAAGTCAATTATTTCCGATGTCGCCGTCGGGGGATTAGCCCCGCCGATGATCGCCACTTTTCCCGGGGCATACATCACCGCGGGACCATAATCGCGCGACGCGCCAAAGTTCGTTACAGCAACGTTGCTCCATGCGCCCGTCCCAGATGTGTTTAGATAGCGGCTTTGCCGGCTGGGCCCGGCATTGAAAACCTTGCCGTTTGGCGCCACCAGCATATTGGGATACAGCGGCTGAGAGAGTTGAGCGGTCGTCAAGTTTCGCCACGTTTTGGTGGCAAATTGAAAGACCTGAGGAAGTGCGTCCACATTGGTGTTCGAATTGATGTCGCCGGATACCACCAGCACGTCTCCATTCGGCAAGGTCGTCGTCGTGGGATACCAGCGCCCTGTGTTCATGTCCGGGAGAGACGTGAATCCATTTGTCGCTGGATCAAAGATCACCGCATGCGAATATCCCGTGTAGTCCGCAACGTGACCGCCGGCAATAAATACACGTCCGTCAGCGAGTGTGGTGTGGCCGGCACAGAAAAGCGCGTAGGAAGAAGATGCAGTCGCAGTAAACGTATTGCTCACCGGGTCCCAGATATTTGGGTGCAGCGATTCCGCGTAATAAGAAACAAAAAAGACCCGTCCATCCGGCATCAATGTGGCGTGAACGGCTCTGGTGGGCCAGTTGGCAACCGCCGACCATTGGCCTTGGGTGGAAGCTTGGGCGTTACTGCGTACAGCTACTGCTACAACGAACAGAAGTAGTATGACGAAGGCGGACGCCCCTCTACGAACAAGGGAGCTTGAGTGGCGCACAATGTTCTATACGATTCAGCAACATTGAGCGGGGTTGTGCGATTTACCCGCATGAATGCTGGCTTAACACAAATTTATATTTTCTTCTTAGCAGGGCGTAGCTTGGCTAAGACGGTTCTTATAGGAAAAGAATTTGCACTTCCCGTCTGGGACGAATTGCACTCTTCATCTTCCCTTAGGCTCCAGCCGATCATGGAACTTTGAGGCAAGCCGCTCGGCTGCGTCCACCAGATTGTTCTCTTTGCCTTTTTCCTTCATGGCGAACTTCACGCTTTCAGTGGCAGCCCACAAAGGGCGCTTGTTGCGTGAGTCAAAAACCATCATTTTCACCTCGGTTGGCGAAATGTCTTTTCGTGTTGAGCTGGACTTTTCCTCTTGCCCAGTCTCCGGTGAGACCTTGGACGAACTTGAAACCTGGACGCCCGAGTCTCCCGTAGAGGAAATTTCAATGATCAGGTCGGCTTTGTCCGGCGTCTCGACGAAAGTGAACCTCTCCCATCCCTCCATCGTGGACCTGATCACATCCAGAGGAATCCTGCTCCCATGCGTCCGGCTGATGAAGACGTTCTTGGCCGCCGCCAGCCGCATGGAAGGCGTTTCAATAAGCGGCTTCTTCTCCGTTGGCGGCTGCTGAGCGCTCGAGTGCGCTCGACCAGCCATCGCAATCATAAAGACCACACTCAAAATTGTCCCCGAGCACCTGACCCGCATCTCTGCCTCCGCGTCTTTGACTTTAAGCGGATTGGCGGCGTAAGGCAACAGTTCAGCCCGCTCTGGTCGTCCTCAGCGCAATCTCGGGTCTGAGATTACAATAACTTTTTATGGCTGACCGTCTTTATCTTAGTATCTGGTTTCCCAGCTTTCAGGAGCCGGAGATGCTTCCCCGGCTGCTTTCCGTGCTTAGGCAGTTTCCTTTCTCCGCCGAGCGTTCTGGCATTGGCTATCTTGCAGTGCGCAGTGTCTCCTGGGAAGAGCCCATTGTCTTTGAGCAGACGTTTGACGACCGCGCCACTCCCGAACAAAGTCTGGCTCTGACGGCCGATTTTCTGCATGAAGATAACGCTTATGAATTGGACGTGGTATGGGACCTTTGGGTGCCGACGAAAGAAGGCGATCTGGATGAAACCTGGATATTGAAGCCGCAAACGGTAAAGTTCATCGCCTTTGGCACGGAGTTTGAAGAAGGCACGTTTCAGGAAAACGGCCACATACAGGTCGACTTCGGCCTGGACGCTCCTTTCCTGTTTGAGGAAGCGGACTATACCAGCGTCCTGGAGCAGCGCATCAAGGCCAATGTCCAAAAGCTGGTCGCCTTCACCAGCGCAGTAGAGAAAAATTGCGGCATCAGCGGCCGTGTGTTGTGGTCAGAATCAGAAGACAATCTCGCCCAAAAGCTGATTGAACGGCTGCAAAGGGTTCAATGACGGCTTCTTATCCCGAGCGCAGCGAGGGATCTCTATGTGACCAAACTCTTCCACAAGAAATATTGCCCTAAGAACTAGTCACAATCCGATAACCCATGCACATCAACTTGGCAATAGGGTTCCCTCGCTGCGCTCGGGATTTCACAAAACTATTTCGTCCTTCCGCCTTCTGTCTTCAACTCTTCCGCAGCCGCTGCCTGTGCTGCCGCCAGCCGCGCAGTGAGCACGCGATACGGCGAGCAGGAAACATAGTTCAAGCCGATCTTGTGGCAGAACTCCACCGACGCTGGATCGCCGCCATGTTCGCCGCAGATTCCGATCTTCAGGTTCGACCGCGTCTTGCGTCCCTTCTTCACGGCAATCTGCATCAACTCGCCCACGCCTTCCTGGTCGATGGTGGCAAATGGATCGCTCTTCAGTATCCCGCGCTCAATGTAAGCTGGCAGGAACTTGCTGATGTCGTCGCGCGAGAATCCGTAAGCCGTCTGCGTAAGATCGTTCGTGCCAAAGCTGAAGAACTCAGCGTCGGAAGCAATCTGATCGGCCACCGAGCATGCGCGCGGCAATTCAATCATGGTGCCAACAAGGTACTCCACGCGCGTTCCCTTCTCTTTAAAGACCTGCTCAGCCACTTGGCGGATGATGGCGCTCTGGTTCTCCATCTCCTTCATCATGCCGACCAGCGGAATCATGACCTCAGGAAATACTTTTACGCCCGCTTTGGACACATTCACGGCGGCCTCAAAAATCGCGCGTGCCTGCATCTCTGAAATTTCCGGATAGGTAATGCCCAGGCGGCAGCCACGATGTCCCAGCATCGGATTCAACTCATGCAATTCTTCCACGCGGCGCAGCAGTTCTCGCGCTTCCTTCAGTCGCGGCGAGTTCGCATCTTTGATTTCCAGCTGCGCAATCTCCACCATCAGCTCTTCACGGCGAGGCAGGAATTCATGCAGCGGCGGATCCAGCAGGCGGATGGTGACCGGGAATCCGTCCATGGCTTTGAAAACGCCTTCAAAATCTTCGCGCTGCATCGGCAGCAGTTTGGCGATTTCCGCTTTACGTGCCGCCTCGGTGCGCGCCAGAATCATGTTCCGCATGTGTCCAATGCGGTCTTCGGCAAAGAACATGTGCTCCGTGCGGCATAGGCCAATGCCTTCCGCGCCAAAGCTGCGGGCGGCAATCGCGTCACGCGGGATATCGGCATTCGCACGCACGCCCAGCTTGCGGAACGGCTCTGACCACTTCAGCAGCGTTTGCAGGTCCGGATCATCCGGCTTGGCCGGGACAGTGCCAAGCTGCCCTTTGATTACGCGGCCCGTCGTGCCATCCATGGAAATCCAGTCGCCTTCCTTGAAGATGAGATCGCCCACGCGCATCGTCTTCTTCTTTTCGTCCACTTCAATCTCACCCGCGCCCGCCACGCAGCATTTGCCCATGCCGCGCGTGACCACGGCAGCATGGCTCGTCATGCCTCCGCGCGAGGTCAAAATTCCGGCAGCTACTTCCATGCCATGAATGTCTTCCGGCGTAGTTTCCCCGCGCACCAGGATCACAGGATTTTTCTGTGCTCCAGTACCGGCCGCTGTAACTGCGTCATTCGCGGTGAACACGATCCGCCCCACGGCCGCTCCCGGCGATGCCGGCAGGCCCTTGGCAATCACTTCTACATCGCCGCCGCTTTCATCGAGCTTAGGCACAAGGAAGTCATAGAGCTGATTTGGTTCCACCCGGAAAATTGCTTCTTCCGGCTTGATCAGTCCTTCCTTCACCATGTCCAGCGCCAAACGGACGGCGGCGCGTCCAGTGCGCTTGCCGTTGCGCGTCTGCAACATATACAAGCGGCCTTCCTGGATGGTGAATTCAAAATCCTGCATATCGCGATAATGTTTTTCCAGGCGCGTGGTGATATCGCGGAGCTGGTCATAAACCTGCGGCATGATCTTCTGCAATTCGCTGATGTGTACCGGAGTGCGCACGCCGGAAACCACGTCTTCACCCTGCGCGTTCATCAGGAACTCACCGTAAAACTCTTTGTCGCCGTTCGCCGGATTGCGGGTAAAGCCCACGCCCGTTCCGCTCGTCTCTCCCAGATTGCCGAACACCATGGCCTGGACGTTGACGGCCGTTCCCAGATCGTCAGAAATATTGTTGATGCGGCGATACACCTTGGCGCGATCGTTGTTCCATGACCGGAACACCGCGTCCCGTGCGCCCACGAGCTGATCCACCGGATTCTGTGGGAAATCTTTCTTTGTGTGCTTGCGAACAACCTCTTTATATTGCGCAATCACCTCTTGAAGGTTGACCGCCGTGAGTTCCGTATCCAGCTTCACGCCGCGTTTGTGTTTTTGTCCGTCAAACACTTCTTCAAATTCATGCTTGGGGATATCCAGCACAACGTTGCCGTACATCTGGATCAGGCGGCGGTAGGAATCATATGCAAAGCGATCATTGCCGCTCTTGCGCGCCAGCGCCTTCACGCTTTCATCGTTCAGCCCCAGGTTCAGGATCGTATCCATCATGCCGGGCATGGAAAACTTTGCGCCCGACCTCACGCTCACCAGCAGCGGATTCTCGCCCGCGCCCAGCTTCTGCTTCTGCAACTCTTCCAGCCGGGCCAGCGCATCTTTCATCTGCCGCTCCAGCGCATCGGACGTCTTGCTGGTCCTCATGAACTCACGACACGCCTCCGTCTGAATGGTAAAGCCCGGAGGCACAGGCAGCCCGGCGTTGGTCATTTCCGCCAGGCCGGCGCCCTTTCCGCCAAGTTCTTCTTTCATCTTGCCGTTGCCTTCAGCCTTGCCGGCGCCAAAGAAGAATACGTATTGGGTTCCCTGTTGCGGTTGTGAAGCTGCCTTGGTCTCTGGTTTGGAAAGGGGGGTAACGCTCATTTGGCCTGTCTCCATTGAAGTGAAATGCAAGTGGTAAAGCTTGTACTGCAAGACCGGGTCTCGCGCCCGGTTCTTATCTATTATTTTACTAGTCCCATGACCATGGTGCGAGTAGCGCATTGTGAAGGTTCTGAAAACACTTCTTCCTCGTTACTCCGTTTGCGATCGCTTTTGCGATTCGATCAGGTTCCAGGCAATCAACATTTTCCTTCTTCCATGGCGATCGGCAATTTCCTCTTCCACCATGCCGTATTCCACGACCGAAATACTTCCTTCACGACTCGCCATCCCGAGCCAGAGCCATAAATCTTGATTACCGCAGACTCACCCTTCTGTCGCGAACGGCGAGGGATCGGCTCCGCTGGTCTTCAGGGCTGTCGACGATCACATCTGATCTGCGCTAAATCAGCGGCTGGGTTCAATGCCAAAATGTACTTTCTGGTAAACACTCCAGCCTCCCCTACCCCCTCCCCATTCATCCCACCTGATCCCAGTTTGGCGTAGGTTTCATCCCAAGTCGCTCCCCGGACGCGATCCCAGGCGCCCGCCAGCATTCCCACTGCTCCTTTTTACTGTTTGATAAACAGTTATCGTAGCCCAGATTTGCCGCTCAGTACAGCGCGAAATAGTACAGGGGTGGACGGGATTCCATCTGTGAGCTGCGCGTTTCAGCCTTCGTGTGTAACAAACGCACGAGCGAACAACTCACTGCCTGAGAGTCGGGCGCCCATCGCCCCTGAAGCGATTCGGTGCGCCCCGGACAGACGCATGCGGGAAGATCTTGTCCGCATCAATCTGCAAGTCGATGGGTTGAAGAAGCGCTAACTGTTTAAGCTGCTTGCTTGGTCGTCTTGCCGACCTCGGTTTCCATTTTCTTCACGAGCGTTGCCAAGAACTTTCCTGCCTGCAGCCGGAGTTCTTCGGCTCCTCGTACGCCTTCGGTCTGGGCCAGGACCTCGGTCGTGGCTTCGAACACGGAGAGATCACGGTCCAGAATGGGGTGTTCTCCTATCCATTTCACGATTTCGCCGGTTACAGGATTGATCTTGTAGGCGCCGGCGCCCGTCACAACCCATATGCTGTCGTTGCTGGTTAAAACAAATTTCGCTGCGCGGGGAACATTGAGCGGTGGTGTGGGCATAATAAATTCCTCCTGCCCGCCTGGAGCATCGGTCGCCCGGATTTTTGGGTGGATCGGCGCACCCAGCGGACATTCTCAAGTTAACAGGGGCGTAAAGAAACTTACTGTGACCCGGCTCACCTGCGCTTGTGATGGTTGCGTCCCGCCTTACTTCTTCTCCGTCACAATCTCTGAAAAATCGGCGATGCTGGAAAATTCATTGACCAGTGTTTGCAGAAGTCCCAGCCGCTGCGCGCGCAGATTCTCATCCTCAACCATGACCATTACTTTGTCGAAGAATGCGTCGACGGGCTGACGCAGGCGGGAAATCTCATGCAAGGCCAACTCATATTGCCGCGAAGCGCTCAAGTCTTTTACTTTTCTTGCGACTCCAGGAACGGCATCGGCAAGCTTCTTCTCTTCGTCATCCTTCAGCGCTGAAGGATTGAATGGAGTAGCAATCCTCGTCTTTTTCTCCGCCGCCTGCCGCAAAATGTTCTTCATGCGCTTGAACGCCACTGAGATCGATTCGAAGTCGCTCGACGGGCGTACTTTTGCCACAGCTTGAGCCCGTGCTACCGCATCCACTACGTCATCGGCCCCCGCAGCCAGCGTTGCATTCACCACGTCATAAGCCAGACCCAGCACATCGCGAAGATAGAATTCCAGGCGCTCACGGAAAAAGCCACTCACGGCATCAACGTAAGCTTGGCCACTCAAAGTGAACTTCTTCTCCGCCTCGCTCCCCTGATATCCGTTGCGCGCATCCGCCAAGATTTGCGCAAGATTCAACGGCAGCTTGTGCTCGACAATCGTCTTCACAATTCCATTCGCCTGCCGCCGCAACGCAAAGGGATCCTTCGACCCCGACGGAACCAGCCCCAGCGCAAACATCCCTGCAATGCTGTCCGCCTTATCGGCAATGGAGAGAACTGCACCTTCCAGCGTTCGCGGCGCGGAGTCTTCAGTCGATTCAGGCTTGTACTGATCATAGATTGCGATGGCGACGCTCTCCGGCAATCCCTGGGCCTTCGCATACAGACCGCCCACAATACCCTGCAACTCAGTAAATTCCTTCACCAGCTCCGCTGTCAGATCGGTCTTGGCCAGCCGCGCGGCCTGTTGCACCGCGCCCTTATCAACTTTCTGTCCGGACTCTTCCAGAGTGGCGCACAATTTAGCGGCCAGTGCAGCCATGCGATCAGCCTTTGCGGCGTAGCTTCCCAGGTCTTTCTGGAACGTGACCGCCTTCAGCATCTCTACACGATTTGCCAGCGGTGTCTTCTGGTCGGTATCCCAGAAAAACCGCGCATCATTGAATCTTGCCCGCAAGACTCGCTCATTGCCGTGTCGTATTAGTCCATCCGGATCGCCATCCGTATTCAACACCGCCAGAAAATGTGGGGCCAATTTCCCAGCAGCGTCTTCCACAGCAAAATATTTCTGATGATCGCGCATCACTGTCACCAGCACTTCTTCCGGCAAGGACAGATATTCTTTATCAAAACTTCCCAGAATCGCTGAAGGCCACTCCGTCAGGTTCACAACAGTCTTCAGCAGCTCCGCATCTTCACGCCAGCGAGCGCCGGGGACCGTACGTGTGGCGGCGTCCAGAGCTTTGCGGATCTTGTATTCGCGATCGGCGCTTAATGCCGTGACGTGCGCTTGCTGCATAGTGGCGACATATTGCGAAGGCGAAGCAATAGGAACCTGCGCCGGGCCGAGAATCCGATGTCCGCGCGACTGACTGCCCGCCTTGATGCCTGCAAACTCCAGTGGAATAATCTCGCCATCGAGCATTGCGACAATCCAGCGCACCGGCCGCACAAACCGCTCTGGCTTGCCTGCCCTCCAGTACATATTCTTGGGCCAGTAAATCGAGGCGATTTCCTTTGGCAGAAGTTCAGCCAGAATTTGGGCGGCTGGCTTGCCCTTGTTCGTCACCGACGCGGTCAGATACTCGCCCTTCGGCGTCGTCACTTTCTGTAGTTGCGATACATCGACTCCGGCTTTCTTGGCAAAGGCATGTGCCGCCGGAGTGGGCTGGCCGTCCTTATATGCGACTTTTGTCGCAGGCCCGGTAAGCTGCTCCTGCACATCCGGCTGGGTGGCAGGAATGCCGGACGCAATGAACGCCAGCCGACGCGGAGTTTCCGAGCGTTTGATCCCTTGATGTGGAAGCGCGCTTTTTGCCAGTAGTTCCTCGACGCGCTTCTGTAATTCCTGGCTGGCGTCTTGAATCATCCTTGCGGGAATTTCTTCCGTGCCGATCTCCAGCAGAAAGTCAGGCATTAGGCCGCCCCTCCCTTCTGGAGCTTCCCTGCCTCAGCGCCCACATTCTGTTGCGCAACGTATGCTTTCGCCAGTCCCACCGCGAGCTGCCGGATACGGGCGATCACTCCAACTCTTTCTGTGACTGAGATTGCCCCGCGGGCATCGAGCAGATTAAAAAGATGCGAACATTTCAGGCACAGCTCGTAAGCGGCGAGAAGAGGAAAACGTTGTTTCGCATCGACCGTCGCAGCCTTGTCCGCCAGCAACGCGTTGAACTGATTGATCAGCGTTTGCGACTCGCTCTCATACATCTCAAAATGCTTCCACGTTTTTTCAACATCGGCCTTCTCAAAGTTGCTTACCGACATCTGCAACTCATCCTGATACCGCACGTCACGATACTTCACCTCCGAGCCGCTTTGTGGGTCGCGCGCCCAGACAATGTCATAAATGCTGTCCACATCCTGCAGAAATGCCGCGATGCGCTCCAGCCCGTATGTCAGCTCGGCGCAGATGGGATCAAGATCAATCCCGCCGCACTGCTGGAAATACGTGAACTGCGTGATCTCCAGCCCGTCGAGCATCACCTGCCAGCCGACACCCCACGCCGCCAGCGTTGGCGCTTCCCAGTTGTCCTCTTCAAATTTGATGTCGTGTTTGCGCAGGTCAATGCCAATCGCTTTGAGCGATTCCAGGTAAAGCTCCTGCACATTTTCCGGCGGCGGCTTCAAAATCACCTGAAGCTGCATGTGCTTATAAAGACGATTCGGATTGTCGCCATAACGCCCGTCAGCCGGGCGGCGCGAAGGCTGCACATACGCCACCTTGTAGGGCTTGGGCCCCAGCACGCGCAGGAATGTTTCCGGCGCCATGGTTCCCGCGCCCACTTCAATGTCATATGGCTGCTGCAACACGCAGCCGCGCTCCGCCCAGAAGTTCTGCAGGCGAAGTATAAGTTCCTGGTATGTAAGGGCTGCGGCGTTAGACATGCGAAACTACTAATTTATCAGATCATCCGGACCAGTTGAGGCTCTACGCTTCCGGGCTGCACTTCCTTCTTCCAAATGGCCGCTGGCAATGCCTGCGGTAATATTGGGACTTGCCTTTCACTCTTGCTCATCCTGCCGCAGTCATACCTCTGCGGAGATATCTGGTGCTTTCGGCTTTGGTAGTCGGAAGCGTGGCCCCTGACTTCCGCTACTTTCTCAACCTGGCTCCCCGCAGCCACTTCGGCCACAGTTTCAAAGGGATCTTTATTGTTTGTCTTCCTGTAGGTCTGGCTGTGCTCTGGGTTTTTCAACAGATAATGAAGCTGCCGCTGATCAGCCTGGCTCCCAATTCCCATCAGCAACGGCTGGTCCCGCTGGCAAAACCGTTTCGCTGGGGCGGTGTGCGACGGTTCGGCCTGATCGTCGCCTCACTGCTGCTGGGAGGAATCTTACATCTCGTATGGGACGCTTTCACGCACGACAATGGTCTTGTCGTGCGCAACGTCCCTGACATGCGCATTCCGCTGGAAGAATTTGGCACCCACCGCCCTCTCTACAACGTGCTTCAGCATGGAAGCACGCTGCTGGGCTTGGCCCTTCTCGTCTTTTGGTATTGGCGATGGTTCAAACGCACACCGCCCCAGCCCGTACCGTTGTACCTGCAAATGAGCGCCCGGGCAAAGCGATGGATCGCCGGCTCGATTCTGGCTCTCTCAGCTTCTCTCGCAGCCGTTTATGCCTACTTCTACTCCTACCACATCTCGTCTTTTGGTCTGTTTGTGGGCGCGTTTGTCGTCGTCTGCATGTCTCTGCTCTATATCCTGGCGCTAGGCTTTAGTCTCTGGTGGCACCGAATGGACTCTCACTCGGCTACCAGTCATTGAACTCCGTCCGATTATCCGGATCAGGGTGCGCCCATTCTTTCCCGTGACGTTGCCGCAACTCTCTCTGTTCCGATGCCAGAAGCTTCCAGTTGTGAATTGTGTCCATCTGCTGCAGTACACGCACAAAAGGCGCCTGTTGGCCTTTACTTTTTTCCATGCGCATTTCGCTCACCTCAGCCAGTCCGCCCCGGAAGTCGTCACGCCCATGGCCAAGATAGAGTTCCGTTCCGATGTAAATCACATCTCCCTGCCGCAGTTCCGGCACGCGACCTACCGCGCAGGCGTCTTGAATTTCGCGGAAGCGGGTTTCGCTGGCGCGGGCAGCTTCGATAGTCGGGAAAGAACAGCCAGTTTCAGTACATTGATGTGTCTCGTTCATAATTTTGGGCACTCAGTATTCAGCCAGATCTTTACCGCAAAGGGCGCGAAGAACGCAAAGGAAAGAAGAGACCCTGATTCCTCGTTTCTTGTAATCTTTGTTCCTTTGATCTCTTTGGGACCATTGCGTCCTTTGCAGTAAAATTTTCCGCTGGTTGCTGAGTGCTAGATTTTCTCCAGCATCGCCGCCGTCACCAGCTTTTTCTCAATATGCCGCTCGATCCGCTGGGCCAGAAAGCGGCGAAGATCGGCGCCACGGCTGCGCGTCCAGGGATCGCTTTTCAGACGGTTCAATGGAGCGCGAAACATCTCTGTGGCTTGCGCGCGTGAATCGGCGGAAATTTCCGTGCTGGCCAGCCGTTTATCATCCTGGCATAGCAAGCCATCGGCCAGCGGATGAAAATATGCCTTGCTTCCGTTCAGCACCGCGCCGCACATCACGCAGGCGTGCAAGTCCGGGAGCAGGCCGATCAGGCGGACGATCCACAGATCGAAATACGTCAGCGGCATCCAGATCGAATCCGCCTTCAGATGATGGACGACGGCCAGCGTCAGCCGGAAGATATCGTCATTGGGCTCGCGGTCGGGCAGTAGTTGATCGATCACTTCCGCCACGTAACTCAACGCCACCAGCCGCGGATAAGTAACCTCGGTCGCCAGCGGTGAAGAAACAATGTCGCAGGAATCCAGCCGTACCAGCTCCTGTTTTTCTTTTTCCTCCCAGTGCGCGATCACATGGGTCAGCGGCTCCAGCGCGCCGCCAAAACGCCGCTTTGACCGCTTGGCCGCCTTGGCTACACCCCGAATCTTACCTTCCGCGCGAGTGAAGAACGTCACCAACAGGTCCGCTTCATGGAACGGATAGGTGCGCAGAATCAGGGCTTCAGATTGCCGTGGCATATTTTCCAGAATGAAAATCTATTATCGCCGATTCAGCATGCATTTCCCTGAATCAACGCTGTTCGTCTCAGAATGATGCCGATTCGCACACAGCTTCGTCTAACGCTACATGAGCCGCGATTCATTCATCGGAATAGTTGTTCTCTTCTTTTGTTTCGCAATTCCCGTTCAAGCTCAGCAAGCTACTGAAGCCTGCCCTTTCACGCCGATTCCCGCTCCCACCGGTCCGTTCCCGGTTGGCACGTTCATTCTGCCAATCCAGAAGCTGCACAGCACTGACTCATCGCGACGCGTTCAATTCTGGTATCCGGCGCAGGCATCGGCGAAAGCAGAGCTGGTTGATTATGTGCCGGACGCTAAAGCACTCGCCGTCTTTCGCGCGGAAAAATTCCTGGACCAACCGGATTGTGTCTTTGATAACTGGGCAAAGTTAAAGAGTGCCGCCACGGACCGGCCTAAACCGGCACACACGGGGAAGAAGTTTCCCTTTGTCATCATCTCTCCCGGGGCCGGCATGCCGCGTAACGTCTATACGATTTACGCACAACAATTGGCCAGCGACGGCTTTGTGACCGCAGCCGTGGACTATGGCGCTTATGGTTTTCTGGTGAGCGGCGACAAACAACTGGAAGAAGGCCCTAAAGAGGCCAACGAACAGAACTTTGGAACTGTGGCTGAAGATTGGGCGGCCCATATCACGGAATTGCTGGATGAAATATCGGGCAAGGCGCCAGCTGACAAGTTTGAGCGTGAGATATCCGGGATCATCGACTTGAAACGAATCGCCGCCATTGGCCATTCCCTAGGCGGTGAGGCATCCCTCTTTGTCTGCGCCAGAGACTCGCGCGTCCATGCGTGCGTTGATGCTGACGGCGGGCTGGATGGCAGTAAACTGGCAGCTTCAGGCATCAAGAGCTCAGCGCTGGTCCTTCACAGTCACCCCTTATATAGCGATGCAGATCTGGCGAAGCGACATCGCACTCGGCAGGAATTCGAGAAGATCGGGAAAAAGACTTTGGCGGATACGCAGGCGCTCTTTGCTCAAGCCGGTGGAGACGCTTGGGTGATTTCCATCAGCGGAACTGGGCATTTAAGTTTTAGTGATGCTCCTTACACCATGCCCAACACAATCTCCCGGTTTGGCGGGACGATCATCGAGCCCGCGCGTCTTTTTGCAATCGTGACTCACCTGCTGGAAAGTTATCTGCGGCATGAGTTTGATCCAGGCAAGGCTTTCCGTGCGGATGAGTTTCCAGAACTCACACTTCAGGTCTCAAGAACGGACAAAAAATAATGTGCTTTGGCCAGGGATGCCTCATCCCTCGGCATGGCAACTGACGTAAAAACGCGCAGCCATGGCGGCTGCGCGTTAGGAAACTCTGATCAGCTGTTAGCGGCCAAAGTACTTGGCGTTCTTCTCTGCGTACTCTTTCCATTTTTCCGGCAGATCGTCGAGCGCAAAAATGGCGGACACCGGGCACACCGGAACGCACGCGCCGCAGTCAATACATTCCACCGGATCAATGAACAGCATGTTGGAACCCTCAAACTGCGGTTCGTCCTTTTTGGGGTGGATACAATCCACCGGACATGCATCCACGCAGGCCGCGTCCTTGGTCCCGATGCAAGGCTCTGCAATCACATATGCCATAAAAGTAAAGGTCTCCGTATCTCAATGAGCTGTGTGGGTCAACCTGAGATTTTAACAGCTATTGCGGACGGCGCAAACTTTTCTGCTGAATGGCCGCCCTGATGCGTTGAAGCGCAACTGTCTTCGTCTGAATGGCGATACGGCGTGACTCTGGTTCGGCAAGATGCGATACTGTTACTAGAACCTCCCCCAAAAACTTGTCTGTCTGAATGCACGGCTTTTACAGTTGTTTTCTGCAATCCGTGGAAAAATATCCGGACCACATTGCGCTCGAATTGCAGCGCTCGTCCGGCAAGGTAGAAAGTCTCACCTACGCGGAGCTGCGCCGGATGGGCGAATCTGTAGGCCGATGGCTGCGTGAATCGGGCATGTCAGACGGCGTGCGCTGCGCCATCATGGCGCAAAACAGCCCGCTCTGGGTGGCTGCCTATTTGGGCGTCATGTCTGCAGGGGCCGCTGCCGTGCCGCTGGATACTGCGTTCAACGCGCATCAAGTCAACAAGCTGCTCTGGGATTCCGGAAGCGCCATCATCTTTACTGACTCTGAGCATCTTCCCGTGGTGGAAAAAGCCGTGGAAGAAACGCTGGTGCGGATCGTGATGATTGATGGCTCCGGCGAAGGCCGCTATTCCAACCTGACCGGAATGTTTGCCGCCGGGCCCGGCGATTTCCGTCCTGCGCGAATCTTTGACACCGACAATGCCGTGATCCTCTACACCTCCGGCACCACGAGCGATCCTAAAGGCGTTACCTTGACGCACAGGAATCTTCTGGCGGAAGCCAACGGTATTTTCAGCGCGGTCCAAGTCACGCCGAACGACGCTATCCTTGGCGTGCTCCCTCTCTTTCACGCTCTGGCCCAGGTCGCCAACCTGCTGATGCCCTTCGTTGTCGGCGCAAAAATCGTTTATCTGGAAACGCTGAACACCACGGAACTGCTGCGCGCGCTGAGCGAACGTCGAATAACCTTGTTCTGCTGCGTCCCACAATTCTTTTACCTGATTCATGAGCGAGTCATGCAGCAGGTGAAAGCCCGGTCTGCGCCGGCCCGTCTGGCGTTCCGCGCGATGATGGCGATTTCTGCGGCGGGCAACAAAATTGGTTTGAATCCAGGCAAATTATTTTTCCGGCATGTACACAAACAGCTTGGACCGCAACTCCGCTTCTTCATTACCGGCGGCTCGGCCTTTGATCCCAAAGTCGGGCGCGACATGGAAAAGATGGGATTCAAAATGTTGCAAGCCTACGGCCTCACCGAAACCTGCGGTGGCGCCACCGTCACGCCTCCCAAAGCCAGAGTCATGGGATCAGTGGGCCGGCCGTTGAAGGGCGTGCAGGTAAAAGTTATCGATCCGCAACCAGCGGAAGGCCTGCGCTATCCCGTTGGCGAGATTGCCATCAGCGGCGACATCATCATGAAAGGCTATTACAACCGCGCGGAAGCCACGGCGGAAACTCTCCGCGGCGGCTGGCTCTACAGCGGCGACCTGGGCTACCAGGATGAGCGCGGCAATCTGTTCATTACCGGCCGCAAGAAAGAAATCATCGTTCTGAGCTCGGGCAAAAATATCTATCCTGAGGAACTGGAAGCGCAGTACATGCGGTCGCCTTTCATCAAGGAGATCTGCGTCATGGGGCTGGTGAATCGCCCGGGCGAACCGTTCTCAGAGCGACTGCATGCTGTGATTGTTCCCAACTTTGACGTGCTGCGCGAACGCAAGATCGTGAACACGCGTGAGGTGATCCGCTTTGACGTGGAAAACCTTTCCATGGAACTGCCCAGCACCAAGCGGATTCTGAGCTTCGATCTCTGGTCTGATCCTCTGCCGCGCACTACCACACGCAAGCTGAAGCGCTTTGAAATCCAGCGGCGGGTGCTGGCCGGTGAACGCGGCGGAACCGGCAATGTCGGCGCGGTTGCTGAAGAGCCTACAGGCGAGGAAGCCGCGTGGCTGGCTTCATCGGAAGTTCAAAAAGCGATGGAAGTGATACGCAGCGCCAGCAAAGCGGAGCGGGCGGTACTTCCCTCTTCCAACCTCGAACTCGATCTGGGCTTCGATTCCATGGAACGAGTGGAACTGGTAGTGGCGCTGGAGCGCGAGATGAATGCTCAGCTCGATGAAAAAGCGATTGCCCAGGTTTATACCGTCCGCGAGTTGGTGGATGCGGTGCTTCAAGCGCGCGGCGGGGCATCAGCCACGGCTTCGACCCGCGCATCGGCTCCCGGCTGGGACGCGGTGCTCAGCGTCGATCCGGAAGATCCCAAAGTGCTGGCCGCCCTGAACACCAGCCGCCTTTTTACATTCCTGTGGTTCGTTCTGGGAAAATTTGTAGCGACGATCACGCGCGTCTTCTTTGGTCTGGAAGTGATTGGCAAAGAGAAGTTGCCGAAGAATGGCCCATTCATCCTTTCTCCCAACCACCAGAGTTTTCTCGATGGGCCAGTAGTTGCCAGCCAGATTCCGTGGCGACTTTTCAAGAATATGTTTTATGTGGGCACCAGTGAGATCTTTGGCCAGGGCGTGTTTCATTATTTAGGCCGCACGTTCAGGCTTGTACCTGTCGATCCTGACTCCAATCTGGTGAACGCCATGCGCGCCGGAGCCTATGGACTCAAGCAGGGCCAGAACCTGGCGCTTTATCCTGAAGGCGAGCGGTCTGTGGATGGCACACCCAAGAAATTCAAAAAGGGGGCGGCGATCCTTTCGGCAAATTTGAAGGTACCAATTTATCCGGTCGCGCTGGAAGGATTCTATGAAGCGTGGCCGCGCAGCAAGCGCTTTCCCCGGCTGGCAAAGCTGCGTGTGCAATTTGGCGATCCCATCATTCCACCGGAGACAATGGCCAATCCGGAAGAGACGTATAAGCAAATTACTGAAGAACTTCGCAGCCGCGTGACCGAAATGTGGGAGCAAATGCGGCATAAACCGGAAAAAGTGGAAGCGGCGGTCGCGGGTGATTGAAAGAAAGATTAGCAAATAGCAATTGGCATTACCCTCATCTGAAAAGAACTCGAATCGATTCGCGAGCCGATCATCATTCTAAATGACATCAACCACCAAACTTTACCGTCCTGTCGGACAAGGCGAGCTTGATTTGGTCGCGGCCAGTGGATTCAAATCCTTCCCTCCCCGCCTTCCCGAACAACCAATCTTCTATCCGGTTTTGACGAAGGAATACGCTGAGCAGATTGCTCGCGACTGGAATACAAGAGACGAGCGTTCCGGATTTGTAGGTTACGTCCTGGAGTTCGATGTTGAGAGCAAATATCTTGAGCATTTCGAGATTCGAAAGGCAGGAAGCAGCCAGCACCTGGAATACTGGATACCCGCTGGGGAACTGGAGGAATTCAATCGGAACATCCACGGAGAAATTCGAATCATCGCAAAATTTCTGGCGCTTAAGGCAAACTGCAACTAAGAATTTCTCCTGAGAAGCTGTGCTCGGGTTTCCCGGAATGGGAAAGCCTTCGGCAGATGCTCAGAAATTTCTAATCCGCCGCAATGGCGGGTTGCTACAATCCGAGCGATGGAGCCGGGCCCAGTTCGGCTTCCTGTCGGGCCCGAATAACTGGTTCCCCAAAAGGAGATCACATGTTTTCACGCTCGATTCTAAAAATGTTCCTTTTTGCCACCATCCTGCTGGCGGCGGTGGCCAGCGCAACCGCAGCTGCTCCTCCCAATGAAGAGCCTCAGAGTTCAGTGGGATCGATTCACACTTACCTGATGCCGGACCTCTCGCTGAAGAGTGCTTTCACCATGCCCGTGCTGCCGTCGGGAGCGGGGTTCCGCAAAACCTGTAGATGTAGTTGCGGCACTGCTCCGTGTGCGAATGATGCTGACTGCGGTGGCGGCGTTGGCAGCTGCTCCGCCTTCATCAGCTGCTGCGCCAAGGGCGATGAGGCGTTATCGTTCTCCGGCGCGGACAAGTCTTCGCGCAAGAGTGAGCTGCCTGCATCTAAATCAAGCTGCAATTAGTAAGTCTTTTCAAGGGCTCTGCTCCGGCGGAATCCATTTCCGCCGGAGATTTGTTTCTACGATGTCTTTGGCCTGGGCGGCGGAGGCGGCACGGAAAAATCATTTGTCCGCGTGCCGGCGGCGAGCAATTCCGGAAGGATTGCGCTCTTCTCGGGAATCAGGGTAACCCGCGCCTTGCTTTCAATTATCTTTTGGACTTCCAGTATCTCAAACATTGCCGCTTCTACTTCAGGGTCGGCCGCAACCTGTTTCAGCGCATCACCAACAATGCTGGGGCGAATGGCCGCAGCCTTGGCGAATTCCACCGCCGCCTGCCGCTCCGCCGTGCTGGTGATGATGCTGACCTGGTTCGCGCCATCCTGTTTGATGGATGAAGTAACCTGGCGCAGCCGGTTCACAACTTTCTCTTCAATCTGCGCGATCATCTGCGCGTCGCGGAAATGTACCTTGCGAATGTACACAGAACCCAGTTTGTAGCCCCATTCATGGGATTGCGGTGAAACCTCATTACGCACCGTCAGGCTCATGGCGTGGCGGGTTTCCAGCATGTCAGCCAGTTTCATGTTGCTGAGGCAGCGGACCGTGGAGTTGCCAACGTTGGCGGAAAGCGATCCGCGCGGGTCAGCGTTCTTGAACAGGAAGGCCACAGGATCGCTGATGAACATTTCATACCAGATGCCAATGCCCATGGGCGCGCCTTCTTCAGAGTTCACCGGCTGGCTGCGTTGATATTGCTGGTCAATGCGCATGTCCAGAACGTAGAGACGGCCCAGCCACCGGACAATCGGAGCTTTCAAGCCCAGTTTCAAAAGCAGAATATGCAGCCCCGGCTCATTGATGATCGCCGCCACTTTCCCAAACAGGACATACACATGGCAACTACCCTCTTCGACCGTGGTGTAGATCCCGAACATCCGCAGCAGTGCAAGGAAGAGAGGAACCAGGATAAGACTGCCAACGAATGCGGCGAGAGCGGCAATGAGAAAAGGAATCATCGTTTTGTCTCCTGTACCACCTGCTGGGCCTGGCTAAAAAGTCCGAGCCGGACACTGCGCACATACGCGCCCAAAGTGCCTTCGCCGGCGCGTTTCAACTCTGACAGCTGACCGGCCAGCGAAACCAGCGGCTGCACTTCCGCCTGGGCTTTCAAGGTTTCGATTTCGGCAGCGCGTTTGGAGAGTTCAATCCTTTGATCGGCCGCGGCCTGAGCAAGACTGATGTCTGAGGAAACCATATTGTGGGCGGTGTTGATGGCAGCCAGCGCGGACTCTACATCGGTCGGGGGATCAATGCCGGTGATCAGTGAAGCCTCAAGCACAATGCCATAACGCGCGTCTGAAGAACTGCACTCGCGGACCATGTGCTCATTCAGATCACGCAGGTTCTTCCGCAAGTCATTGATGGAAATACCGGCGCCGCGGGCAGCTTCCGGAACGCTGGGATCGGCCGGCGCTTCGAAGGTTGCGATGCGCTCACGCAGCACCGATATGAAGTAGCCCATCACATGCGCGATGGGGAATTTGACACCGAAGAGATAAGCGTAGAGATTGCGTTCTGAAACGCGATAGCGAATCTGTCCCGTCAATCCTGTATTCAACTGGTCTTTGGTGACTGCCTCCACCACGGTGCCGCCCTGATTCGCTGAGGGTGTTTCTGGATCATAGGCCATGCTCACCGTTTGCGTGGCAATGGATACTTTGTGGATCTTCTGCCACGGCAACTTAAAATACGGGCCGCCGGGCATGATCACGCGTACCTGGGGATATTTGTAGCGCTGCTTTTCTTCGTCATTCAGGGGATCGCTGATGGGATCAGCGGTGGTAAACGCCCCGGGAATGCGGTCGGCGCGGCCGAAGCTGGTTTTTACGGCGCGTTCATTCTGGTTGACGGTGTAAATTCCGCCGGCGATACAACGTAACAAAAACCATAAGACAAAGCCGAACACTATTCCGGCAAGGATGGACATACACGTCCCTCTTCAATTTATTTGTGGGGAAAGCCGCAACATTGTACAACGGGACCATAGACGGCGCTTCCCTTTTTCCGCCGCGCTGTTGCGTAAGGTTCATCTTTGTGGACTAATTGCTTCGACTTGCCGGATGTAGCTCGTGCTGTCGAACTTCTTTGAAGTGCTGTTGAAGGACATGTAGCGGATCTTGCCAAAGATTGGACGTTCAAACCACGGGCGATCATGCTTGCCGACAATCGCCCACGCGATTCCTGCGTAGCCGTTAGGATCGCGCCCGTCAAGCTCATATTTGTCGTTCAGGTAGACCGCCATCTGGAAGGCTTGCGCTGGAGTCTTGCTCCACTCGAGAATTTTCTTGGCCCAGTACATGCGCATATAGTTGTGCATGAAGCCGGTCTTTACCATCTGCATCTGTGCCGCGTTCCAAAGCGGATCATGCGTCTGCGCATCTTCCAGTTGGCGCTCGCTATAGATTTTGCGCGGATCGCCCGCATGCTCCGCCAAGCTCTTATGCGCCCATGCCGTGCCGGATTCAAAATTGTCGTAGTCCAGGTTGAATCGCACAAAGTTAATCGCCAGTTCGCGGCGGACAATCAGCTGTTCCAGATAGGCTTCTTTTGCCGCCCTGGGCGCGTTAGCTTTCTGGACCGCCAGCGCAATCGTGTGCGGGCCAATGTGTCCAAAATGGAGATAGGCGGAAAGACGGCTGGTGCCATCGCGCTCCGGCTTGTTGCGATCAACCGGATAATTTGTCAGGTCATTCTTGATGAATCTCTTGAGCCGCTTGAGCGCCTGATCTGTCCCTCCAACAATGCCGCTTACCGGCTGGACTGAACGATCCAGCTTCCATCCCTCAGTGATGTCTATATCCGGCTTAAGCGATTTCAACCGGCGCGGCGGTATCCAGGCGACTTTAGCGCGTGTGTTCCCTACCGGCTGCAAAAACTCCGGCAACAGCCGCCGGATGACCGGACGAGCCGTGTAAGCGCCATACTGCTCTTTCATCAGCAGCTTTGAGGGAACAATCACATCGGCATCTACGGTCCAGAACGGAACACGCAGATATTCGATCACTTTTGCGCGCCAATGTTCTGGTTCGCGCATAGGATTCTCGTCTCCCACTACCAGAGCCGGACGAACCTCGGCACAAAATTCCAGCAGATGATGATCGGGATAGCGGCGGAGTACGAAACCAATCCCACGCTTTTTCAGTCCTTCGGCAATCGCTAGGATTCCCTGATTGAGAAAACAATAATGCCGCAGATTGGCGTGAGGATAAAACGGCACCGGAGCAAAAAAGACAACGCATGGTTTGCCCAGCGTATTTGCGGCCTGCACTGCGACCTCTAGAGCAGGATTATCGAGCGCCCGCTGCGCCCGCTGCATCCAGTAGACAACGCATTTGCCGTCGGGATCGGGAGCGCCGGCGCGACCGAGTGTCACGTGCGGATCAGAAACCAGACGGTTGATTTCATCCATCTTCAACAAGTATCACAAAAGCGCAAAGGAGCAGAACTGATCCGAATTGGCCTGACATTGCCCAATGGAAATTGTTTTTTATACTACAAACAAATAGCCCTGTTTCCCAAAATCTAATCGGCCCCTTTTTGTTTGACATTAGCCGTTGACTGTAGCTGTTTTGCTTCAGCGTTGTTATCGCAGAACGTGACCAACCAATAAAATCTACTTCAAACAAAGAAATAAACACTCCTGACGGTTGCCGCAAACTAGAAACATGTACTTCTCAAGTATTACCACCTAAGGTACATATGACATTTAATTCTTGATAATATACAAATGAATAACCTATAAACAGCCATCTTTAACTAGACGTTTGCTATCGCTGACTATCGGTCATACAACGCTAGAAAAGTGTTTGGTTTTAAGACTTCCCAAAAAAAGGTGGAGCGCACTGTGTATAATGCATTTCGAGCTTTTTTCTTTGTTGTATCAATGACTTTGCTTACCAATATCGCGTGGGCGCAATCTTGCCTCAGCAGTTGCACCAAGCAAGCGGCTGCGTGCTTCGGTTCCAGTGAAATAAACCGCGAACTATGCCTGGGAGAGGGCAATTTTGACGACGTTTGCGATCTCCAGTCTGCCATACAGGATACTATCTGTTCAGGGAACCTGGCTGACTGCGTTAACGGCTGCCAGCCGCCGCCAGTCCTTGCAACACACTTCAATACGGCTGAAGCGTGGACCACTAACCCATATTTCGGTTCTCACGGAACATTCTTTGCAGACGTGGACGGAGATGGCAAGGCGGATGCCATCGTAGTCAATGATGATAATGTGGTGGTGCGACGTTCTAACGGCACGAGCTTTGGACCGAACGAATTCTGGACCACTAACCCATTTTTCGGTTCGCGCGGTACATTTTTTGCGGACGTGGATGGAGATGGCAAGGCGGATGCCATCGTAGTCAATGATGGTACTGATGGGACTGTGGTCGTGCGCCGTTCTACCGGCTCGAGCTTTGGACCGAACGAATTCTGGACCACTAACCCATATTTCGGTTCGCGCGGTACATTTTTTGCGGATGTGGATGGAGATGGCAAGGCGGATGCCATCGTAGTCAATGATGGCACTGATGGGACTGTGGTCGTACGCCGTTCTACCGGCACAAGATTTTCCCTGAATGAATCATTTACTACAGACCCGTTTTTTGGTTCGATTGGTACTTTTTTCGCTGATGTAGATGGCGACGGTATGGCGGATGCTATTGCTGTCAACAGTGACAATATAGTTGTGCGCCGTTCTAACGGTATGAGCTTTGGACCGAACGAATTCTGGACTACCGACCCTTATTTCGGTTCAGTAGGGACGTTCTTTGCGGATGTCGACCACGATGGGAGAGCGGATGCCATTGCGGTCAATAGTTCGGGAGTCTTGGTCCGTCGTGCAATACACTAACAAGTGAAAGCGCTCTAGAGAAAGATCAAGGACTCTGCAGTGGAAACAAGCAAATGTCCCCGGCCTTCCGGGGACATTTGCGCGCCATTCGTCATTGCGCCGGTCGCAACCTGTCTCCAATTAAGGGGCGTGACTCTTGGCCCTCAATATTGACGATGCGCTGACCCCAGCCCGCTTAGCCGCGTCCATTCTTTGACTGAGGCTTTCTTACGGGCTGCAAAAATCCATCATTATATTCCGCGCAGCAAAATGTTCTTTATACCCGCATAGGCCCGCAATAGGGCGTATGATCGGTTTATCACTCATGACAACTTCTGCAAAGAGCAAAACGCGGATTTGCCCCGTCTGTCAAGGCTCCGGGCTAAAGGACGGGATGCGGTGCAATGCTTGTGACGGCAAGGGCGAGATTCCGCAACCTCCGCCTCCCAAAACTGAATAATCCTATCCGGTTCGGAATTGCCGCTGACCTAAAATCAAGTGGCATGTCGAGTAGAATGATTCATGGTAACTACTTCCATCCGTCTGCTGGCCCTGGATATTGACGGCACGTTAACCGATCCGAATTTCCAAGTGCCTTCGCGCAATATAGTCGCCTTGCGCGCGGCGCATGAAGCCGGTATAGAGATCATTCTGGCCACCGGACGCCGCCATGACTACGCCCTGCCAATCGCTAAGGAGCTCGGTTTCCCTATATGGCTGATCAGCTCCAATGGCGCCTTGATCCGTTCCAGCAGCAATGAGACGTTTTTTACCGATCGTCTGCCCGCAAGAACCGCCAGGGAACTCATTCAATATATGGACGAATTTCGCGGGCACGCAGTGCTGACGTTTGATCGCCCCGCCAACGTGCCCGGCAACGATTCATTGGTTTTGGAAAGCGCCGACGAGCTGAATAACACCGTTTCGCGCTGGCTGCAGGTAAATCGGCCTTATATCAAGTTTGTATCGCCGCTGGAAGATGCCCTGACGGAGGATCCTTTGCAGGCCATGTATTGCGGCCGGGTCTTGGTGATGGAGAAGCTGCAGCAAAAGCTGAGCCAGGCTGATTTCCTGAATCAGATCACCGTCCTGAAGACTCAATATGACCATCGCAATCTCTGCATTCTGGATATCCTGAACCGGGAATGCTCCAAGGGTCACGCTTTAAAGCGGTGGGCTGAGGAGCGCGGGATCAGCAGAGAGCAGATTATGGCCATTGGCGACAACCATAATGATCTGGAAATGCTTGAATTTGCAGGAGTTGCGGTTGTGATGGGAAATGCATCCAATGAACTGAAGCAGAACGGCTGGAAGGTGACCGGCAGCAACGAGGAAAGCGGCGTGGCCCAGGCCGTAGAAGAGATTTTGGGGCTGGCTTTCAGCAGCTAATTAGGCGACAATAGACATCTTGCGGTTAACATGAGATTTTCAAGATTATTAACAGTTACAGTGCTCCTGATAGTGGCTCAAATGTCCGCCCGGGCGGGCCAGATCGCCAATCTGCGGAACGGATTTTCCATCCATTTTGACCACAAAGAGCAAAGCGCCAACTCCACCCGTCTTTTTACGGCCACCGGATACCTAGACATTGCCAACGATCAGATTACGTCGTTTGAAGAGGATGAAACTCCTGTCCTTCCGGAACCGTCGGCCGCTGCGGCCCCCGCCCCATCAATATCAGCGGAGAGCGTAGCCACGATCAAGACCGCTTCTGCCAAGCCAGTAGTCAATATGCCTTTGCCAACGCCACTAGTCTTGCAGCCAGTGTCGATGAGCAAAATGACGCCTCCGCCCAGATTAGTTCTTGACCTGGACCAGGTGGTGCGCGAAGCCAGCACCAAGAATCGGCTCGACCCTGATTTTGTGAGCAGCGTGATCAAGGCGGAAAGCAATTTCAAGACCCACGCGGTATCGAGAAAAGGCGCTCTGGGGTTGATGCAGCTCATGCCATCTACCGCCGCACAACTCGGATTGTCTGATCCGTTTGACCCGCGGGCCAATGTGGAAGCAGGCGCTGCCCACCTGAGCGCGCTGCTGGACCGCTATCACAACGATCCTATTAAGGCGCTGGCTGCCTACAACGCCGGAGCGCATCGGGTAAAGCAATACAACGGTGTACCTCCATATCGCGAAACGCGCGACTACATCAACAAAATTGTTCGCGACTTCAATGCCAAAAAACGCGCCCAGATGAAAGCGGCTGGCGTAGTGAAGGTATCGAATTCCGGCAAATCCGCGAGTCCCAGGGCTGTCAAGAAGCCAGGATCGCAGCAGGCCAGCGTGGCCAAATCCACAAATCCGGCATAAGCATCAAAGAGATAGAGCTGTAAAAGCGTCCTGCCCGCAGGGCGCTTTTTTGTATGATCATTAAGCCCGACGTAAATACATGAGTAAAAAAAGATTTCTAATCAGCGCGCTGGTGCTGGTTGTGCTGGCCGGTCTGGTCTATCTACAGGTGAGGGCCTGGAAGAAATTTGACTGGCACCGCTTCTGGGTGGCGACCCACAACACGAATAAGTTTTATCTGGTGGCCGGCGTGGCGCTTGTCTATGCCGACTATATTCTGCGCGCCATGCGCTGGAAGATTATGCTGCGTCCGGTGTGTCCTGAGGCCAAGACGTCTGATTTAGTGGCGCCCACCATGATCGGCTTTGCCGGGCTGGCGCTGCTGGGAAGACCAGGAGAATTTATCCGTCCCTACCTGATCTCACGCAAAGTGAATTTGAGCATGGCGTCTCAACTGGCGGTGTGGACCGTGGAACGCATTTTCGATATGGGCGCTTTCGCCCTGATCATGGCCATCAATATCCTGTGGTCAAGGGACACTCTCAGCCGGCTTCCTGGATTTGCCAATTCCGCGCGCCGGCATCTGCTGGGCCATGAGATTTCATCCTTCACGTACTTTGAAATGTTTGCCTTGGCATTGCTGGCTGGAGTGTGCTTTGTGGCCCTTGTGGCATTCCGTGTAAGGAAAAATCCCGCTACCGCCGCAAGTGTCTTTGTGCGGCTGTTCGGGCGAATGTCGCCCAAATTGGGCCATGCGATAGGCAAACGCGTACTGGCTTTTGGCGAAGGGCTTAACACGGTAAAGGACATGAAATCTTTCTTTCAGTTATCCGGGTTATCTATTGTGATTTGGCTGATTATTGGCTTTGCCTATCTTGCCGTTACGCACGCTTATTCCATTCACCGGCTGTCGCAGATGACGCTTTCCAGCGTCTTCCTGCTCACTGCGGCCAGCGTTGTGGGTGGAGTCTTACAGCTTCCCGTTGTCGGCGGCGGTTCACAACTGGCGACGATAGGAATGCTCCGCGGGGTTTTCAATCTTTCACCTGAGCTGGCCACCAGCTGCGGCATCATGCTCTGGCTGGTGACGTTTATGTCCGTCAGCCCAGTCGGACTCTCTTTGGCGCGGTCAGAGCATGTGTCGATCACACAGATGGAAGAGGCGAGCATCAAGGAAGAAGAGAAATTTCTGGAACAAGACTAGGCAATCGGGGCATCCGGTAATCCGGAAATCGGGTCATCGGAAAGCAAACCTTACCAGCGACAGGCAATTGCCAGACTTGCCAAGATTGCCAAAAATCGCCGAGATTAAAAATCCAATCCTTGCGTCATTTTTGCCGATCAGAGTCATCCGTGTTCATGCGTGGTAAGGTGTTGCTCTACGGATCACCCGATGTCCCGATCACCAGATCTCCCGATCTCGTTCTGCCTGTTACAATCTTAGTCATCACACCCCATTGAGAGTTCTGGTTAAGACACGATGAAATGTCCGTTTTGCGGGTTCGAAAATGACAAAGTGGTGGACTCGCGCGAGAGCAAAGAAGGCGAATCGATTCGCCGCCGCCGCGAATGCCTGAAGTGTGAAAAACGCTTCACCACCTACGAGCGCATCGACGAAATCCCTTACATGGTAGTGAAGAAAGATGGCCGCCGCGAGAAATTTGAGCGGCAGAAGATCCTGGCCGGACTGCTGCGGGCCTGTGAAAAACGGCCTATCTCCATGGGCAAAATGGAACAGATTGTGAATGAAGTGGAGCAATATGTGATCGACTCACCGGAGCGTGAGCGCACCGCCAGCGAACTGGGCGAGCAGATCATGAACAGCCTCAAGCAGATCGATAAAGTTGCTTACATACGCTTCGCGTCGGTCTATCGCGACTTTAAGGATGTGGGCGAATTCCACTCTGAGCTGGAGTCGCTGCTCAACAACAAAGAAGACAAAGCCAAACCGGTCAAGGCCAAAAGCAACGCAAAATAGGAGATCATGGGACACAAAGTCACGCTGATTCCGGGAGATGGCATCGGCCCTGAAGTTACGAACGCGACCGTGCGCATTGTGGATGCGTCCGGGGTAAAGATTCAATGGGAACGGTTTGCCGCGGGCGCCGAGGCATACGCCAAGTTCGGCGAATACATTCCCAAAGAGCTCACACATTCCATTGAGAGCACCGGGCTGGGGCTGAAAGGGCCGGTCACCACGCCGATCGGCGGCGGCTTTTCCAGCATCAACGTGGCGCTGCGCAAGCAGTTTGAGCTGTTCGCCAACTTCCGTCCTATCCGCAACCTGCCATCTCTGCCTACGCGCTATCCCAGCGTTGACCTGGCCATCTGCCGTGAAAATACAGAAGGCCAGTATTCGGGAATCGAGCATGAAGTGGTGCCGGGCGTAGTGGAATCGCTAAAGATCATTACGGAGAAGGCTTCCACGCGGATCGCGCGGTTTGCCTTCGAGTATGCGCGGCGGGAAAAACGCAAGCGCATCCATGCTATCCACAAAGCCAACATCATGAAGATGAGTGATGGATTGTTCCTGCGCTGCTGCCGGGATGTGGCCAAGGAGTATCCGGAAATCACGTACGGCGAGCACATCATCGACAATACCTGCATGCAACTGGTGATGAACCCATACCAGTATGACGTGCTGGTGATGGAAAACCTGTACGGCGACATCATTTCCGATTTGTGCGCGGCCTTTGTCGGCGGGTTGGGACTGGTTCCGGGAGCGAATATCGGCACCAGGTGCGCAATCTTTGAAGCCGTGCATGGCTCGGCGCCGGACATTGCCAGCAAAGACATTGCTAATCCGACGGCCGTGTTGCAGTCGGCCGTGCTGATGCTGCGTCACATGGGAGAAGTGGAGGCCGCGGACAAAGTCCACGCGGCGCTGGAAAAGACGTATAAAGAAAAACTTCACCTCACGCGCGACGTGGGCGGGATGGCAGGCACCAGCGAATTCGCTGACGCCGTGATTGCCAACATGGAACATGTGGCTGTGGCGACAGGCGATTGAAAGCCTTACCGCTGATGACACTGATCCAACGCAGTGCAGGAGGCGAACAAATGTTTATTTCTTACCGGTGGGGGTTTGTTTCTGAGCGTAATGGGGAGGAAATGGGGAGGAATGGAATAAGTTATTTGTTTTCAGCACTGCGAAATGGGGACACATGGGGAGGAATCGGATAAGTCCTTTAGAAATGGGGACCAAGGGAGGGGTAGGGGTATCCCAGCATCCCCAGTTTCGGGAGGAGGGAATTCTGAGCAAAAAGGAAAAAATGAGAGCCATTTGTGTGCGTTCATTGGTACCCGTCGCTGTACTGGCGGCATTTTTGCCGCTGGGATGCAGCAAATCTCAACCCTCATCGGAGCAGCCGGCAGCTGCGCCCAAGGCGGCCACGATCACTGTCGATCCCTCTACTTCAGGCACAGTTAGTGGTGTAGTGAGCCTCAAGGGCCAGCCGCCGAAGATGAAGCCACTGGACATGACGGCCGATCCGGGCTGTCCGACGGGGCCACAGCCGGCAGAAGTTGTAGTAGCGAAGGATGGCAAGCTGGCGAACGTTTTTGTCTATGTGAAAGAGGGCTTGCCGCAAGGCAACTTTGCTGTCCCGACCGAGCCCGTGGTGCTTGATCAGAGAGGTTGCCGTTACAACCCGCACATCCTCGGCATCATGGCAGGCCAGCCGCTGAAGATCACCAACACTGATACGGCCGACCACAACATCCACGATATGCCGAGCAATAACCCGCCGTTCAATGAATCTCAGATGCCCACAGACAAGCCGGTCGTCAAGAAGTTCCCTAACGCGGAGATGATGATTCCTGTGCAGTGCAACCAGCACCCTTGGATGAGAGCTTACATCAATGTCATGTCCAATCCATATTTTGCGGTGAGCGGGCCAGACGGGAGCTTTGAGATCAAGAACCTGCCTCCGGGGGAATACACCATTGCCGCAGTGCACGAACGATTTGGCGAGCAGACAATGAAGGTGAAAGTCGGGCCGAAGGAGAGCGCGAAGGCGGCGTTTGTTTATCCGGCGGCACAGTGAGGGAAATTGTTAAATGGGTAAATGAGGAAATGCCTCTTTCCAGTCAAAAGATTTGTTGCGATAGCGATCCCTCGCTACGCTCGGAGTTTTAGGCAATGTTAAAATAATTAGTACTCTCAGGGAGCAGTTCTGACCTCTTCCACGTATAACGCCGCTCATCATCGCTTTACCGTGTTTGTTGCCGCGCTGGCTTTCCTGCTGATCGTTGCAGGCGGGCTCGTGACCAGCAACAACGCCGGACTGGCCGTCCCCGACTGGCCGACGAGCTTTGGCCATTTGTTCAAGATCCCAAAGATGATCGGCGGAGTAAAGTTTGAGCACACACACCGCATGATCGCCGAATTTGTCGGGTTGCTGACGATCATTGTGGCGATATGGACGTGGCGCGTGGACAAGCGCCGCTGGATGCGCGGCCTGACGATCGGCGCCGTACTGGGCGTAATTTTCCAGGGCATCCTGGGTGGCCTGACAGTCCTGAATTTTCTACCTCCGGCGATCTCAACGGCCCATGCGACCGTGGGGCAGACGATGTTTTGTGTCCTGGCCGTGATTGCGGTTTTTACCAGCCGGAGCTGGCTGGATGAACCAGCGGAAAAAATCACCCGCAAAGATGCCGGGCCTCTATTGCGGCATTGCTGGATGCTGATCGGATTTTTGTATTTGCAACTGATTCTGGGTGCGGCCTTTCGCCATGTGTGGACCAAGTGGGGCCCCATGGGATCGAACCACTGGCCGACACACAAAATAGTTCATGCGTTACTTTATCCTCACATCCTGAACGCCTTGCTGGTGACAGGATTGTTGCTGTACGTAAGTTTGCGGGCAATGACCAAACACGGGAACATCCCGCAGCTGCGGCGTCCCGCTCTTTGGCTGCTGCTGCTCTTGATTGGGCAGCTTATGCTGGGTGTAAGCGCGTACGTGGTTCGCGTTGTCCAAGGCGTAAATGAAGCGCAGCCAACCATGACACTGGTCGCGGTAACCGTGGCTCATTTAGCGGTGGGAGCGCTGATTCTGGCGCTTGCCATGGTGTTGACCATTCAGGCTTACCGTCACAGCGGCGATCCGGCAACGGTGATCCCATTCGACCGGCAGCGTGAGGTCGCAACGGCATGAGCAGCATTCCGCAGAGGCTGGAACAAGAGACGTCCGTTGCGCAGGCGGCTTCCACTGCTCCGGTGGTGCTGAAAAAGAATTCGCTGGTCGGCGATTACCTACAGCTATTCAAAGTACGTGTGACTTCGCTGATCGTGATGACGGCCTGGGCCGGCTATTACATGGGCGCAGCCAAAAGCGGCGTTTCGTCGCTGACGTGGACTCTGTTCAACGCGCTGGTAGGAGTCGGCGTAACGTGCGCTGGCTCGGCGGCCTTGAATGAAGTCCTGGAGCACAAGATTGACGCGCTGATGCGCCGCACGCGCAATCGTCCGTTGCCTGCAGGCAGAATGAGCCTCGCTAACGGCCTAACCGCCGGAATACTGGCAACGGTGCTGGGCCCGCTTTATCTTTCGCTGACGACAAACGTTTTGACCGGCCTGCTGGCGTTTGGCACCGCAGTGACGTATCTGGCTTTCTATACGCCGTTGAAACGTATTTCGCCGATCTCTACTTTTGTCGGCGCGTTCCCAGGGGCGATGCCGCCGCTACTTGGCTGGACGGCTGTCCGCGGAAAACTGGAAATTGAAGCGGTCTTTCTCTTCCTGATTGTGTTCTTCTGGCAGTTCCCGCATTTCCAGGCCATCGCGTGGATGTATCGCGAAGACTACGAAGCAGCCGGCATCAAGATGCTGCCTGTGGTCGATAAAGCCGGACATAGCGTGATCCGCCAGATGTTTACCTATTGTTCAACGCTGATTTCCGTGAGCCTGGTTCCGGCGCTGCTGCGGATGACCGGCAGGATTTACCTATTCGGCGCACTGGTGCTGGGGGTGGGATTTCTCTGGTTTGTCTTCCGGCTCGCGCGGACCAAGCTCCCGACAACGTCTCCTGATTCACGGCTCTTTGCCCGCCAGCTTTTGCAAGCCAGCGTGATCTACCTGCCGCTGCTTTTTGCCTTGATGATGCTGAACGTGGTGCATTCATAAATTATGGCGACTGCCTTACAGGAAGAGACTTTTACGAGATCTAAAGAAAACACTTCTGCCGTGATTCGCGTGGAAGATATACGCCACAGTTATGGCAAGCGCACGGCGCTTAAAGGCATTTCATTTGACGTGGCGGCGGGCGAAATTTTTGGCCTGCTTGGCCCCAACGGCAGCGGCAAGACGACACTCTTCAGGATTCTTTCCACTCTCATGCTGCCCAGCAGCGGCCGCGCACTGGTTTCTGGTTTCGACTCGACCAAGCAAGCCGACGAAGTTCGCCGGCGCATCGGCGTGGTCTTCCAGTCCAAATCTGTCGATCTGAAGCTAACTGCGGCAGAGAACCTCTGGCATCAGGGGCATCTCTACGGGCTGCGCGGTGCGAACTTAAAGTCACGCATTCAGGAAATGCTGGAACGTGTTGCTCTGGCTGATCGCGCCAAAGATAAAGTTGAAACCTTTTCCGGCGGGATGCAGCGCCGCGTCGAGTTAGCAAAAGGGCTCATGCATCGGCCAAGCGTGCTGTTACTGGACGAGCCAACGACCGGGCTCGATCCGGGCGCGCGTCGCGATCTTTGGATTTATTTGGACGAGTTGAGGAGCCGGGAAAAAGTTTCGATCATTGTGACCACGCACCTGATGGAAGAAGCCGAGCACTGTGACCGTCTGGCGATCGTGAATCTGGGCGAGATTGTTGCCTTGGGAACGCCGGAAGAATTGCGCAGCCAGATCGGCGGGGATGTAGTGATGTTAGAGGCCGCAGACCCGGCGGCACTTGCGCAACGGATTCAGGAGCGGTTCAAGATCGCCACTACGGCACTTGACGGGAAAGTGCGGCTGGAAATCCAAGATGGATTGAAGTTTGTAACCGCCGTGGCGGAAGCCATGCCGGGGGCAATCCAGTCAGTTTCCATCAGCAAGCCCACGCTGGACGATGTGTTCATCAGCCGCACGGGACACAGATTCTGGACGGAGCAAGAGCAGGACTCCGAAAAAGCAAACCTTACCACTGATAAACACGGATCACACTAACCGGAAAAGAACGGCGGGAATTGAGACAGTCGAGATGAATTCAGAAATCATGACATCAGCGGAAGTGGCACCGGCCAGCCTGGCACTGCCCAGGGTAAATCCTTTGCTGCCTGCATTCACGCTGTGGTGGCGGGAAGTAGTCCGCTTTTATCGCCAGCCGGCGCGCGTGGTGGGCGTGGTGGTTTCGCCACTTTTATTCTGGGTGGTGATCGGCGCTGGATTTGGCACGTCACTGCAAAAGGGCGCCACCGGCACGGGAAACTTCCTGAATTATTTCTTTCCTGGCGCGCTGATGATGATCGTGCTTTTCACTTCCATCTTCACCATGATGTCCGTGATTGAAGATCGCAATGAAGGCTTTCTGCTTTCCGTGATGGTTGCACCAGTGCATCGGTCAGGGATAGTGCTGGGCAAAGTACTGGGCGGAACAACGCTTTCCACCATCCAGGGATTGCTGTTTCTGATATTTGCACCTTTCATTGGACTGAAAATTGGCATTGAGCAATTCCTGATTGTGGTGCTGGTCACGTTCCTGGTGGCCTTTTCGCTTACCGCGCTCGGATTCGTAATAGCGTGGCGGATGGAATCGTCACAAGGTTTTCACGCAATCATCAATCTGTTCCTTATTCCTCTGTGGATGCTTTCCGGAGCGCTGTTCCCTGTCAGCGGAGCGTCGGGCTGGATCCAGTGGTTGATGCGCATCAACCCGCTTACCTACGGCATGGACGCGTTGCTGCTCACGCTCTTCCCCGCAACAACACACGCGACAACGCTGACCTTGTGGCCTTCCATCGGCGTGCTGTCCCTTTTTGCCGGAATTGTATTTGTGGCTGGATTTATGGTCGCCAACAAGAGGCGCACGCTCCCGGCAGCCTGAGACACATGACCGACTACAGCCTCTTCCCCGCCCTGAATGCCACGCTCAACGGCGCCAGCGCTGTCTTGATCACCACGGGACGGGCATTGATCGCGCGGCGTCAAATCAAGTTGCATCGGGCATGCATGATTGCCGCGTTTGCCACGTCGAGCGTCTTCCTCGTCAGCTATCTTTATTATCACGCGCACGTAGGTTCAGTGCATTTCCCCGGACAGGGATGGGTGAAGCCCGTCTATTTCACGATCCTGATTTCGCACACGATTCTGGCTATGGCCGTGGTTCCGCTGGTGGTGATGTCTCTTACATACGGCTTGAAGTCGCGGTTTGACCGCCACCGCAGAATCTCGCGATGGACATTTCCTGTCTGGCTCTATGTCTCCGTTACCGGAGTGATTGTTTATGTGATGCTCTACCAGATTTATGGCGGACACGCGTGAGGTTGGTCTAGAATAGCGCCTGTTTTGTTTGCTGCCACCTTTAAGAGATCGCGTCCCGCTGATATATTTACCAACATTCGCAAAAAGGAAAACTTCTTTTTATGGCAAAGAGCGTAAACAAAGTGATTCTGGTCGGAAATCTGGGAAAAGATCCGGAAGTTAAATTCACGCCCAGCGGCGTCCCCGTGGCCAAGTTCAGCCTGGCAACCAATGAACGTTATAAAGACAAAGCCGGCGAATGGCAGGACCGCACGGAATGGCACAACATTGTGGCCTGGCAACGCCTGGCGGAGATCGTGGGCGAGTACGTGAAAAAAGGATCCAAGATCTATATTGAAGGGCGGCTGCAAACATCGAGCTGGGAAGACAAGCAGAGCGGAGAAAAGAAATACCGCACTGAGATAGTTGCCAGCGATCTGGTACTGCTGGGTGGGCGCGGAGAGGGCGGCGGAGACCATGAAGGGCGTTCATCGCGCGGGGCAGCTGCATCATTTGATCAACGCAGCTCGCATTCTGACGAGCACGCCCCGGCGTCCGCTGAGATTACGGATGAAGACATCCCTTTTTAGTAGAAGTCAGCTCTAAAGTAGGCCCGGCTACGACGAATTTCTCGGAAAACTGCAGATCAATATTGCTGACGGAAGCTCAGTATTCGGGCGAGCCGTGCGTGGCAATGATCTATGTTTTGCCTCGGACGCGCTATCTATAACTTGTCGTTGGGCTTATGCTCCATATTTGGGTTTGTGCTGAATCGATTTTCGATCTTCTAACGTCGTCCAAATCCACCTTGCCGTTCTTTGTTAGTCGATGATGACATTTTTTGTCACTTTCTGCTAGAATTAGCTTCTGAAACCCCATACAGCCTTGTGCGTGACCTTACCAAGGCTATATGTGTCAATGGTTTAAGGACATATCTCAACAGCTACCGCCGGTTGGCGAACAACCTGCATGTATAACCAGCAAATTCGCGGGTTCGATTTGCCAGTGAATGCTTTCAAATCTGCCAACGACTGAATTCCAGAGGAAGAGAGATTCTAAAATGCGCAAACAAAAGGGTTTTTCATTAATTGAGTTGCTGATCGTGGTTGCGATCATTCTGATCATTGCCGCCATCGCAATTCCGAACCTGCTGCGTGCCCGTATTTCGGCCAATGATTCGGCTGCAGCCGCCACCATCCGCACCATCAACACCGCTGAAGTGACATATTCAACAACCTATGTCTCTGCTGGCTATGCCAATACTTTCACAAAGCTGGGTCCCGACGCCGCAGGCTGCGTAGCCCCAACTGCTGCCAACGCTTGCCTGGTCGATAACGTTCTCGGTTGCGCGGCCAACAACCCGTGCCCCAAGGGCGGATACAATTATTTCCTGACAGCTGCCGTGGTTGGCCCGCCGGTAGCCGATTACACCACCAGCGCAGGCCCTCTTGGCAACTCAACCGGCAGCAGAAACTACTGCTCCAATCCAGACGCGGTTGTCCGCTTCAACTCATCGACCACGGTCCTGGCTGCACCTGCAACATTGGCACAGTGTGCGACAGTCGGCGCTGCTCCCAACACGACCGCGGGACAGTACATGGCATTGCAGTAATAACAGCAAGTTTTCGGCAAGTACCTGGGGGAGGGTACAAGCCAAAGAGAAAAGGAGATGGCGATTGCCATCTCCTTTTTTCTTTGGCAGACAGACCCCAATCTGAGAGGACTTGTTCGCACTGCGATAGAATGTCAATTTTTTGACAAATTTTGTCATCATCTGGGGAGCTTTACTTTTCTTGACGAAATCTGGCCCCTTAAAGTTCCGTTATGTATCGAGTAATCAATGGCTTAAAAGATTTTTTAAATGTAAGGAACGTTCCCCCCAATGGCCAGTCAGATGCTGCATAAAGACTTGGGTGCCGGATTAGGGATAAAAGTCCGGCAGAGTCGTTCAAAATAAAGGTTTTTGTTAAAAGTTGAACAGGAGACGTTTAATGCGCAAACAAAAGGGTTTCTCGCTCATCGAGCTGCTGATCGTGGTTGCGATCATTCTGATCATTGCCGCCATCGCAATTCCTAACCTGCTGCGTGCCCGTATTTCAGCCAATGATTCGGCTGCGGCCGCCACCATCCGCACCATCAACACCGCCGAAGTGACATATTCAACAACCTATGTCTCTGCTGGCTATGCCGACACTTTCACAAAGCTGGGTCCCGACGCCGCAGGCTGCGTAGCCCCAACTGCTACCAACGCTTGCCTGGTCGATAACGTTCTCGGTTGCGCGGCTAACAACCCGTGCCCCAAGGGCGGATACAACTACTTCCTGACAGCCGCTGTTGTTGGACCTCCGGTAGCCGATTACACCACCAGCGCAGGCCCGCTTGGCAACTCAACTGGCAGCAGAAACTACTGCTCCAATCCTGATGCGGTTGTGCGGTTTAACTCGTCAACCACGGTCTTGGCTGCACCTGCAACGTTGGCCCAGTGCGCGACGTTAGGCGTTGCCCCCAACACGACCGCGGGACAGTACATGGCATTGCAGTAATAACAGCAAGTTTTCGGCAAGTACCTGGGGGAGGGTATAAGCCAGAAAAGAAGAGGCGCAGCGTGAGCTGCGCCTCTTTCATTTTTCATCTGCAGTTGAGTGTGATGTTCTTGGACAAATTTTGTCACTACCGGTAAGGGAATGGTTGCGCATTCAACATTTTTTAAGATATATCTATATGAAAATAAAAGCCTTAACTATTCTCTCGTAGAGGGGCTACAGTGGCATTGAAAATGCACTTATTCAAGGTAGATCTCAGGTTTCTTCGCGAATTCGAAGCATTGCAAGGCTATAAACTTATGAACGCAAAAAAAATTAAAGACAGCAACGGATTTTCGCTTATCGAGCTCCTGATCGTTGTTGCGATCATTCTGATCATCGCCGCGATCGCTGTTCCCAATCTTCTTCGATCGCGAATGGCGGCCAATCAGGCAGCCGCTGTGGCGACCCTGCGGAACATCAACAACTCACAAGCAACCTACATCTCCACTTTCAGCTCAGTCGGCTATGCGGACACATTTTTAAAATTGGGCCCCGGCACCCCGTGCGATTCCACGCACGCCTGCCTGGTTGATGAGATTATCGGTTGTGCAGCGCAGCCCTGCGGGAAAAGTGGATACAACTATTTCATCGCGTCAACCTCCGCTGCCCCGCCGATTGTTGATTATCGGACAACGGCAAGCCCCATCAGTTGGGCCGGTTCCGGCTTGGAAAATTATTGCAGTATGAATGACGGGGTCCTGCGAAAAGAACTTGCGCCAACTGCCAGCCTTGCAGCCGTCGTTTCCGTGGCTGATTGTTCTGACGCAACCAAATACGTAGCTGTGCAGTAAGCTCATCTCAGGAAGATCGGCTTGCTAAGCGCCAAAAAAGTGCAATAGAATTAGCTTCACATATCCTTTGACTGACATGTTTGCCATAGAAATTCAGGGCCTCTCGAAAGACTACGCTGTTGGCTTCTGGAAAAAACAATTGCGGCCCGCGTTGAAGCCGCTCAACCTTGCCGTAAAAAGTGGCGAGACTTTCGGCTTTTTGGGACCTAACGGCGCCGGCAAAACCACGACCCTGAAACTGCTGATGAGTATCATCTCCCCCACGTCTGGTACAGCCACCATTCTGGGCAAAAGCTTCCTGGATCCTGAAGTCAAGCGCCGGATCGGTTTTCTTCCGGAGCAACCCTACTTTTATGATTATCTGAGCGCCCATGAGCTGCTGGATTACTACGCGCGACTCTCCGGAGTCTCTCTGGAAACGCGCAAGCAAAAGATAGACAGCCTTCTGGATCGCGTGGGACTGGGTGATGTGGGCAACCGCCAATTGCGCAAGTTCTCAAAAGGCATGCTGCAGCGCGTAGGCATTGCGCAGGCAATTATTCATGATCCGGAAGTGGTCTTTCTCGATGAGCCCATGTCCGGGCTCGATCCGCTGGGCCGCCATGAAGTACGGGAATTGATTCAAGGCCTGAAGGACGAGGGCAAGACGATTTTCTTCTCCACCCATATCCTTTCCGATGCCGAGGCCCTTTGTGACCGTGTCGCGGTGATCCATAAGGGCGAGTTGCGCGGTATCGGGGCCATCAACGAGATAAGGACCAGCGTCGCTGGCAAGTCCGAGGTCATCTGGGACGGCGCACATGCGCTTTCCGCGGTCTCGGGTTCCCTGATTGAATCGCATGTCACGGGCGAAACCGTACGTGGGATTGTCCGCAGTGAGGATGTTGATTCTCTGCTGGAACAACTACGACGAGTGAGGGCAAGGCTTATTTCCGTTACTCCGTTGCACGGCACCCTGGAAGAATATTTTCTCGCTCGGACGGCGGAACAGGAGAAAGTCATTTCATGATTTCCCGCCTGACTGCCATTACGCTAAATACGTTTCGTGAAGCCGTTCGCGACCGGGTCCTCTATAACCTGATTCTTTTTGTCCTGCTTCTCGTGGCAAGCGCGCCCCTCTTCGGCCAGATCTCCATCGGCATGGAGAGACTGATTTTGGTCAACGTGGGTCTAAGCTCCATTTCCCTGTTTGGAGTAATCATCGCCATTTTTATCGGTATCGGCCTAGTATCGAAGGAGATCGAGAAAAAGACGCTCTATACGATTCTTTCCCGCCCGGTGCGGCGCTGGGAATTCATTGTGGGCAAGTACCTGGGCCTCATCATGACGCTGGTTGTGAATACCGCACTCATGACAGCGGGCTTCTACATTGCCTTGGCGATCACCAACGGTTTGCACAAGACCGATTCCCTGCTTCTGGTAGCTATTTATTTCACGGTTCTTGAGTTCCTGATCGTGACCGCCCTTACGATCCTGTTTTCCACTTTCTCGTCGCCCATATTTTCCGCCATCTTTGCTTTTGCTCTCTTCGTGATTGGGACCTTTGCTGAAGACCTTAAGAATTTCGCCGCGATTTCAACAGGCGCCGCCAAATTACTGGCCACTGCTGCCGCTTATGTCATGCCCAATTTCGCGTCGCTCAACGTGATTGCGCAAGCCGCCCATGACCAGGGCGTCGGCGGGCGTCTTATCTTATTCAACACGCTTTATGCCATGCTTTACTCCGCGTCGGCTGTAGCCGCAGCGGTGCTGATTTTTGAACGGCGTAACTTGAAATGAAATCGAATCGCCTGGCAACCTCGTTCTCCGCTGTGCTGCTGGTGGTGCTCTTCGCCGGTACGGTCCTGTGCCGGTCACAAGTGGAGAAACTTCGAGGGAAAGAAGTAACGCTGGAAGAAGTGCTGTACATGCCTTCCGGCAAATCGGTCAAACGCCTGAGCCTGGGCTACTCCAGCTTGCTTGCCGATATTTACTGGACACGCGCGGTCCAATATTTCGGCAACAAATCAAACCAACACTCCATGCGCTATGACTTGCTCTATCCGCTATTGGATATCACCACGGATCTTGATCCGCACCTGATCGTCAGTTATGAATTTGGTTCCCTGTTTTTAAGCCAGCCCCCTCCGGAAGGAGCAGGCCAGCCAGAAAAAGCAGTGGCCCTGGTAAAAAAAGGCATCCGTGAAAATCCTTCTTACTGGCGCCTCTATTTCACTCTGGGATTCATTCACTATCTTGACCGGCGAGATTACAAAGCAGCCTCTGAGGCCTTTTTTGAGGGATCAGAGGTTCCAGGAGCGCTGCCCTGGATGAAAGTGATGGCAGCCAGAATGGCAGAGCATGGTGATGATCGCAGCACCGCAGTTTATCTCTGGAAGGCGGTCTATGACACCAGCATTGACCCGCAGGTGAAAGAAACTGCCGTCCAGCATCTTACGTCCTTGCGCGCAGAGGCCGATATTGAGGAATTGGAAAAGAGAGTATCAATCTACAAGGAGCGGACCGGCGTTCTGCCTTCTCGATGGTTGGATATGGTGCGTGCCGGTCTGCTGCCTGGCTTGCCTCAGGACCCCAATGGCGCTGAATATAAGCTCCTGCCCGACGGGACGGTTGACGTGCAGGATCCAGCCAAATACCGCTTTATTGATCGCAACAGAAACAAATAATTTCCTGTGGCGTCTGGCCTGAATCTAACCTTTATGAGGATTTCATGAAATTGCGGCACTCAATCCCGGCATTGCTGCTCTTTCTTCTTAGCGGACTGCATGTGCAAAGCCAGACGGCGAGCGTGGGTGCAACAGCCCATGCCGTGGATGAACATTACAATCACCTGAAAACCTTTAGGGCATCATTTACTGAAACTTATCAGGGTGACGGCATCTCCCGCACGGAAAGCGGCACGCTATGGCTCAAAAAGCCCTCCCGCATGCGCTGGGAATATCATGTGCCCCGGGAAAAGCTGTTTCTCATCGACTCCCAGACGGCGTATTTCTATGTAACTGGGGATCGACAAGCCAAAAAGACGCCAGCCAAAAACCTGGATGACCTCCGTTCACCCTTGCGCTATCTTTTGGGCAAAACCAAGCTGGAAAAGGAGCTGGAAGGCCTCTCTCTGGCCCCAGACCTTACTCCCTTGCAGCCAGGCGACGTCGTCATGCGTGGCATTCCCAAAATCATGAAGGACCGAGTCTCGGAGGTGGTGCTTGAGATTTCTCCTGCCCACCAGATTCACCGCATCGTGATTCACGGGGTTGATAGCACCATCACAGATTTCCGCTTCTCTCAGATCGAGGAAAATATGCCCGTCCAGGACAGCCTTTTTCGGTTCACCCCACCCCCGGGGGTGGATACAATTGAAGACAGTCAGGTAATCCAATAAATCACTATCTGATTACCTTAGATAGCCGAAGAATTAGTAAAATTAATCAGCAAAATGCGCAATAATGGGGGTTCCCCCCATTCTAATAAATAGAGTTAACAATCCGTAGAATGCTAGACTTGTGTAAGGGAGCCGGAGCTTCCCCCGTATTCTCATTCCATGGCTGAATTTCTGGTTAAAATGGCGGACGAGCGCGGCCACGTGCTCCAGCAGGTTGAAAGTGGCGTCTCTGAACAGGAGATTAGGGAGCGCTTTGTCCAGCAGGGCTTCATGGTCTACTCAGTCAAGACCCGGCGTGGACTGCTGCCCGTGGGCGGAGGCGCCCGCAAGAAGATCCTGAAAGCCGATCAGTTTGTCATTTTTAACCAGCAATTTCTAACCCTGATCAAGGCCGGACTGCCAATCCTTAAGTCCCTTAATATCCTGAGCAAGAGGCAAAAGAACCCACGATTTAAGGCCATCCTGGATAATGTCCAGGAACGGGTAAAAAGCGGTGAGCTTCTGTCACAGGCCTTTGAAGCGCAGGGAGCGACCTCAAAGATCTATACGACCACATTGTTGGCGGGCGAACGAAGCGGCAATCTTGAAGAAGTTCTGGCCCGTTATATCGCTTTTCAGCGCATTACTGTCTCTTTCCGCAAGAAATTGATCGCCTCGCTCTGGTATCCAGCGCTCTTGATTTGTGCCTTGACAGTGATGCTGACGTTCCTGATGACTTACGTCGTACCCCAGTTTGCCGATCTTTACAGCTCACTGAACGCCAAGTTGCCGGCAATCACAGTGTTCATGCTGAGCGTTGGACGAGGCATCCAGAATTATTACTACATCATCCTCGCCGCATTGGTGGGATTGGTCGTCATCATTGCGCTTTTCGTCCGCTCAGACAAGGGCTCTAAGTGGCTGGACGCATTGCGCTACCGCTTGCCACTGTTTGGCGAAATCTGGATGAAGTACCAGATTGCCATGTTCTCCAGAACGCTTTCCACCCTGCTGACAGGCGGATTGCCGCTGGTGCCATCGCTGGAAACGGCCAGCCAATCCATCAACAGCTTCAAGATTTCCAGCAACGTGGGCTACGCTTCCAATCGTGTGCGTGAAGGCCGTTCACTGTCTTTCAGCCTGGAAGAGACGAAGTTTTTTCCTGACCTGGCCATTGAGATGATCGAGGTCGGAGAATCCACCGGCGCGCTGCCGGCCATGCTGAACTCAGTGTCAGAGTTCTATGAAGAAGACGTGCAGAATTCCCTTTCCACGGCCATGCAGTTGGTTGAGCCAGTCATTTTAATTTTCATGGGCATTACGGTTGCAGTTGTGCTCCTCTCGCTGTATCTGCCTATCTTTTCATTGGGAGCAACGGCACACCCGTAGGATGTTATGGACCGAAAGAATTTGACAGTTATGGAAACCGCTTCACCGATCAACGGACTGGTAGAGGGCACTGAGCAAAAGGCCCGCGACATGGCCGCGCGCTATCGCTGCGAGTTCGTGGACCTGCGTGATTACCACCTGGACGCGGAGCTTTTCAAGACAGTCCCGGTGGACCTGATGTTCCGCTATAACTTTGTTCCGCTGGAACAGAATGAGAGCACGCTTTCCATCGCCATCGCCGATCCCAGCAAGCTGATGATGATTGATGAAATCGGCCTGCTGTTGAACCGGCGCATCAAGACTAAGGTAGCCACGCTGGTCCAGATCAGCGAGATTCTCAAAAAAACTGAGCAGTCACAGCGCGTTCTGGAAGAAGCCAGCGAAGGTTTTGTACTCGACGTTGTCCGCGACGACGAGGGTAGCGGCGATGAGAACATTACCATTGACCGTATCACCGGCACGGCGGAAGCCGACGTTAGCCCGATCATCCGGCTGGTAGACACCACAATTTTCACCGCACTGCAAAAGCGGGCCAGTGACATTCACGTTGAGACTGAAAGTGACTCCGTCGTCGTCAAATATCGAATTGACGGCGTGCTCACGCCGGCCATGCAGCCGATGGCAAAGGAACATCATTCCACAATCATTACCCGTATCAAGGTCATGAGCGAGCTGGATATCGCGGAACGCCGCGTCCCGCAGGACGGACGTTTCCGGGTGAAGTACAGTGGACGCCTGATCGATTTCCGCGTTTCCATCATGCCGACCATTCACGGCGAAAATGCCGTGCTCCGCGTGCTGGACAAAGAATCGATGAGCGAAAAGTTCCGCAACCTGGTGTTGGACGTTGTGGGCTTTGACGAAGAAGACCTGCGCAAGTTCCGGCGCTATATTCTGGAGCCCTACGGCATGGTGCTGGTGACCGGACCAACCGGCAGCGGTAAGACAACAACGCTCTATGCCGCGCTGAATGAAATCAAGACCGATGAAGACAAGATCATCACGATTGAAGATCCGGTGGAATACCAGATCCATGGCATCACGCAGATTCCAGTGAATGAGAAGAAGGGCCTTACTTTTGCCCGCGGTCTGCGGTCCATCCTGCGCCATGATCCTGACAAGATCATGGTGGGCGAAATCCGCGATACGGAAACCGCGCAAATCGCCATCCAATCCGCGCTCACCGGCCACCTGGTATTTACCACGGTACACGCCAATAACGTGGTCGACGTGTTGGGGCGGTTCCTGAACATGGGAGTGGAACCATACAACTTTGTTTCAGCGTTAAACTGCGTCCTGGCGCAACGGCTGGTGCGAATGATTTGCCTTCACTGCAAAGCGCCGGTACGTTATTCGGATACGGAGTTGGAAAACTTTGGCCTCTCGCCGAAAGAATGGCGCGACGTGACGTTCTACGATGGCCCTGGATGCATTGAATGCGGCGGCACCGGCTATCACGGACGAACCGCGATCCATGAACTGCTGGATCTCTCTGATCGTATCCGTGAACTGATTCTCGAGAAGCGGCCGTCATCGGAAATTCGCAAAGCCGCGCATGAAGAAGGAATGAAGTTTCTGCGCGATTCAGCGCTGGCGCGCGTCAGGACCGGCGTTACTACGATGAAGGAAATTAATAAGGTCACTTTCATCGAGACTACGAGATAAAAATGGCAGCTTCGCAACAAAAAACGGTACGGCCACGGCTGGCGTGTGAAATCACCTCGGAAGGGGTAATCGCCGCGCGCGCTTCCGAAAAAACATTGAAGCTGGAGGTGTTTACCTCAAGGCGCTTCAATGAAGGCACGATTGCTCCTGGGTTGAACATTCCGAACATCCTCAATCCTGAGGCGTTGCGCACCGCTTTGACCGGCGCACTGGGCGCGGTAGCGGGAAAGTCAAGAGACGTAATCGTGGTGTTGCCGGACGTGGCAATCCGCATGATGCTCCTGGATTTTGATTCCCTGCCCACCAAGCGCGATGAGATCGAGCCTGTCGTTCGGTTTCGCCTCAAGAAATCGCTCCCCTTTGACGTGGACCAGGCAACGCTTTCTTACGATATAACTCGCGCCAATGGAACTATCAGAGTAGCAGCTGCTGTGGCTCCGCGAGAAATCATTGACGAATATGAGAAAGCCTTCCGCGATATTGGATATGAGCCCGGTGTGGTGCTGCCATCTTCAATTGCGGCGCTTGGGCTGGTGGAGGGCGAGCGTCCCACGCTGGTGTTGAAGGTTGACCCAATGAACATTACCATCACGGCGGTTGAGCGGCAGGAGTTGCGGCTGGTGCGTACACTGGACAATCCACATGGCGGCACTTTTTCCGCGACAGAGCTCTCAGAAGCTGTGTTGCCCTCCATCGTTTTTTTTGAAGATACCTTTGCCGCACATATTGAAAAGATCTATGTGGGCGGGCCGGCCCCGCTGGACGAACTTGGCCCATTGCTCCATCAACAGACGGGCGCGCAGGTCCAGGAATTGGCGCCACAACTTGCCGTTGAGCAGAACCTGAGCGGCGAGCATGTTTCGCCTACGACAATGGCGGGAATTGTGGGGGCTTTGCTGGGATAATGCGCCTCAATATCAATCTCGCAACTCAGAAATATGAAGACGTACGGCAGTTTTACGTGCGTTGGAGCGTGGCCATTGGAGTATCAGCCGTGCTCATGCTCCTACTCATCGGATTTGCATGGAGAAATTTCCATAATTCGTCACAGTCTGGCCAGCGAATCAGGCAATTACAGGCTGAGATTGCCGATCTGCAAAAACAACGTGCTGCCGCGGAGGCAATCTCAAATCTGCCGGAAAATCATGACGTTACCGAGCAAAAAAATTACTGGAACAGGCAGATCAACCGCCGCCAGCTTTCCTGGACGCAGCTATTCAACGATCTCCAGAGAATCATGCCGGCCCGCGCCTTCCTGAGTTCTGTCCATCCGGAAGTAACAATGGACAATCGCCTTAAGCTGACGCTGGTTGTGATGGGCGATACTCACGAGAACGGACTAGAACTCGAGAAGAAGATGGAAAAGTCAGAGCGCTTTCGCAGTCCGCAAATTACCAGCGAAACCATGCAAAAGCAGGCCAAGACTGAAGCGCAGCTTTTCAAGTTCGACATTGTGACTTATTACTCTCCCGCGGTAACTCCCCCAGCGCGAACCGGCAACAGGGAGGGCTTGTAAATGAATCATCTGGAAAAAATGCGGAAGCAATTTACGACGATACTTGCCGTCCTTGGCGCGGTAGATTTGTTGCTCGTGATTTACCTGTTGCTGCCCGGATCCAGCCCTTCTGCGCGAGCGGCGCAGGAAGCTAGTTTGCGGGAACAGAAACAGGCGCTGACCCGCGAAGTGACTCCGCTGATTGGAATCGACAAGAAACTGGCGCAAACCCGGGTGGACGTAAAGAAGTTCTATGAAGAGAAAGTGCCCAGCCAGTTTTCCCAGATATCCCAGCACCTGGAAAAACTGATGAAGGATGCCGGCGTAACCACTGCTGGAATCCGCTATGGCCAGGACCGGACCGGAAGCGCTGAAAAGAATGAACTGCCGGACGTGCAGCGCGTGAACATTGAGACGACTGTGACCGGCGAGTACGCAAAAGTTGCGAAGTTTATCAATGCCATGGAGCAGGACAGGCTCGTGTTTATCATTGATCAAATATCGCTCAACAGCCAGGAAGGCGGAGTGGTATCGCTGCAGGTAAAATTTGAGACATTCCTGAAAGAAAGCTAATAGCGGCCACGGGCCGCGAACGTTTATAGCCAGAGGAGAAGGACCTTACGTGAAGATAGGCGCGGAAAATAAAAAGGAAGTGCGATGGATGATCGCACTGCTGGCGATCCTGCTGCTGGTTGGCATTTATAACTTTGTCGACTTCGGCACAAGTTCCGCCAACTCTCCCGCGCCTGCTCCCGTACCCGCAAGTTCCACGCAAACAACAACGCAGGCGACCAAAAAATCCACGAGCCCGGCGCAATTAATTGACAACACGCTTGATCCCAGATTGCGTCTCGACATCCTGGCCGCCAGCCAAAGCAAAAAGTACGAAGCCGGAGGCAGAAACATTTTCCGGATGGAAGAATTGAAGCCGATCACACCTCCTATCGCTTCGGTGAGACAGCCCTATGGGCCGGAGATGCCGCCAACGCCGACGCCGACACCTCCTCCGCCGCCGATTCCGCTCAAGTTTTACGGCTTTGCCAGCAAGGGCAACGAACCAAAGAGGATCTTTCTTGCTGACGAAGGTGAAGTATTCGTCGCCCGGCAAGGTGACATCGTGGAGAGAAAATACAAGGTCATTCAAATCAACAACACCAGCGTTATCATTGAGGATATGCTGAACAGCAATCGCCAGACAATCCCGGTAACCGCGAAGTAGCTTGCGAGAATTTTAATATGCGTTGTATGAAATTAGGCCGAACCCACTCAAAAGAATCCGGCTACGTGTTACTGGCCTTAATGCTCACAATGACGCTGATGTTGATCGCGTTGTCCGTGGAAGCGCCGAGGATCGCGCAGCAGATCAAGCGCGACAAAGAAGAAGAGATGATCCATCGCGGCAAAGATTACGCCACCGCGGTAAAGCGATTTGTCCACAAAAATGGCGGCCGCTATCCTGTTTCCGTTGAGCAACTGGAGAACACCAATCACGTTCGTTTCCTGCGCAAAAAATATGTAGACCCCATGACCGGCGACTCCGACTGGAAAATGGTGCACGTGGGTGAGGCACAGATCAACATCCCCGCGCCGCAAAACCAGACAGGCACCTTGCCCACGTCTTCCCTTACGCAAAGTTCACAATCAAACAATTCAAATACCGCGGGTGGCGGAACAACGAATAGCGGAGGAACAGCAAACACTGGCGGGACTGGTGGCAGCGGGTCTTCCGGATTCAATGGAACCCTCGTGACTTCAAACATCGGTAATGGTCCGACGGTAGGCGGGGGCCAGATCATGGGCGTTGCCAGTGTCAGCAAGAAACAAGGGATCAAAGAATTCAACGATAAGGACCATTACGACGAGTGGTACTTCGTCTATGATCTGCGGCTGGAGCAGAGCGGCGGTAGCGGCGTAACCGTGGCTGCGCCTCGGGCAGGAGGAAATGCGACAGGAAGCTCCGGTGCTCCTAAAAATCCAGACGCACAGCCCACCCCCGTGCAGACTCCAGCTCCTACACCACCGCAGAACTAAAAAGGCAAAAGCCTCGTCATTGCGACGAGGCTTTAATCTCTCAGGAAGAAAATCTTTGCTACACGTTGAAGGAAGAACCACAGCCGCAGGTGCTCTTCACGTTCGGATTCTCAAACTTGAAGCCTGAAGCTTCCAGGGTTTCCACAAAGTCCACGACGCAGCCATTCAGATACATGGCCGAGGTCGCATCCACATAAACTTTCAGGTCGTCAAAGGTATAGACCTTATCCATGACGCCGGGCGCGTTCTCAAAAGACATGGAGTAAGAGAAGCCGGAGCAGCCGCCGCCCACAACGCCGATACGCAAACCTGCCGGCACTGGATTCTGCTGGCCCATGATCTCCTTAACCTTGGTTACTGCCGTTGGAGTCAAATTAACCGGCAATTTGGGAGTGGTTTCTACGTTTGGAGTCGTTGTGGTAGCCATTTATGGTCTCCTTTGGCGCTGGCTGCAAGCCCTATTATACACGGGTTCACTGCTGATTCTATTAGGCTTCTAGTGCTTAGATGAACCAAAGCATTTACGGGTCGCACCATTTTTCTGTCTGCCCAGCTTCTTTCCCCGCTCAGCCGCCACCCTTAACCATTCACTGCCAGTTCCCTCACCCATCTACTCACGAAAATACTGGATTTTTCCGCCTCGGGCAGGCTTATAATGCCCGTAAAGGTTCCACCTACACCCTCGCCGCGACCCGCGGTTGCGGCCTCTCTGTAAGCGGAATCGGCCAAAAATCCAAGGTGGTGTTCTTATGATGACGCCTCTCCTCATTCTTTGGGCCGGTTTAACAGTCGTGCTGATCGTACTTCTGATCTATCGCAGCACCCTTTCCATGCACGAAGATGATCAATTGTTCCTGGGAAATTCTGAAGCTCACATGGCCAAAGAGCAACAGGACCTGATCGTGAAAATGAACAGGATTGAACCCTGGGTCAAAGTGTGTGGCGCGGGCTCTGCCTTGTTGTTTTTCCTGATCGCGGGAATAATGCTTTACTCGCGTTTCAACATTTAGCGCGGCACAGGCCCACATTCACGCGCAATAGGCTAAGTTTGTGTGTCTATTGGCAGGCTGGACCACGGACAAACGACGTTAGTGTTTCCTCAGATGCTGCATGCCGCAAGGGCGGCCTGTTCCACTGGCAATTCCAGTGAGATGCGTGCGCCATGCGGCTCCAGGTTTTCCGCATGGATCTCTCCACCGTGTTCCTTTACGATGCCGTAACAGATGCTTAGCCCCAAACCCGTGCCTTTGCCAACAGGTTTAGTGGTATAGAAGGGGTCAAAAACGCGGTTCAAGTCTGCAAAACCATACCCATTGTCGTCAAAGCAAAGTATTACACGGCCATTGCTGCAGCTTGCCTCAATCCTGATTCGCTTTTTGGCGTTTCCTTCCAGCGCGTCGATTGAATTATTCAGCAGGTTTAACAGTATCTGTTTGAACTGGTCTTCATCCAGCGCCACGTGCGGCAGGCCAGGCTCAATCTGGACCTCAACCTCTATGTTGTGATTATGCAAATGGTACTCGCGCAGAGCCAGAACGTCCTGCAATAGCACCTCAAGATTTGCCGATTTCCTGGCCAGAGTGTTCTGGCGGGCGAAGCGCAGCAGGTTTTCAATGATTCGCTTCATGCGTTGGGCTTCACGCAACATTTTGTCCAGTTTCTGCCGCGCCGGACCTTCAGGAACCTCGTCGCTGATAAGCTCCGTGTAACCCACGATGGATGTCAGCGGATTGTTCAATTCATGGGCGACGCCTGCAACAAGCTGGCCAATCGCCGCCAGTTTTTCCGCACGCGCTAATTGGCGGTGCAAAGCGGCGTTGTCCACCGTCACCGCAAGATCGCCGGCGAGCAATTCGATTTTGGTCAGCTCCTCGGCATTTACACGCGTGACTTCCCGTGGATCGCTCAGACCAATGCATCCCACATGCACACCGCGCATGGAACGCAGCGGCACCAGTATCTGGTTTCCTTTCGTCCAATGTGGGGAAGGTTCAAAGCTGGTGGAACTGGGCACCTGGCCGTATTTTTCCATCTGCTCGGGCCGCAGGATAACCGATCTCTCACCGAATTTCTCGCCTATGGTGCATGCTTCCACCATGTCATCAAATTTCCAAACCTCATTGCACTTGTGCTCGATAAGGGTTTTCGCATCGCCTTCATAACCAGCGTGTCCGGCGGCAAACAGGTTTCTGCCATCATTGCTGAGAATAATTACAACCCGATCAAAGGTGGTAGTTTCCCTGATGGCGGCGGCAATTTCATTGCAGACTGAATTCACCTCCACCCCAGTCAGAAGTCTTGAAGTTATGCCGGCAAATTTCTGCAGCTGATGGTTCAGTTTCTGCTCGCGCCGTCCGGCGGATCGCAGGAACTCTGATTTGTCTTCCAGAAGCGTGAGGATCATTCCAAAAGCGACGAAAAACTTAGGAGTGTTCCAGAGCTCGGGATTTATCTTGAGCGTGGGCGCCCACACATACATCATTTGCCCAAGGGGAAAGACGGCGCCCCAAAGCAGAAAGCCGCCGACACTGGTGACCACGCCCGGTGACCAGCGAGGATAGCGCCTGAAAAACAGGAATCCAGGGAAAGCAAAGGCCAGAGTAAGAATGGCGAGAAACCCAAAGGCAAAGTGCCCCTGCCATGCCCGCACCATCGCCACTGTCCCGGTGATAGCAACAATCGGCGCCCACAGAAAAAATGTGGTAACCACCTTGCGTCGCAGGACAACGAACAACGGCGTTCCGTAAAAAATAATGACAGCGCAGGAAATGTAAAGCCATCGCCAGTTGCGTTGGTATGCCAGACCAGCGGTATAAGCCAGTGCAGGCACGCCGGTCAAGGTAAGGAGACAAAGGGTCAGCCATGCGTCTTCGAAAAAAGACGTCAGAGAAGCAACAAAGTAAAGTGCGGAAAGCTGAAGGCTGCCAAGATCGATCATGAACGTCAAGGGCGTCCAAGTGCCGTCAGCAGGCTCAAATATCTGGACAAAGAAATGGACAAAAATGAGCGCCCATGCCGCGATCCACAGATGAAGCCGGGGCGATTTAACGTGGCGGCGCAGCGCCACAAAAATGCCCACCATGACGGCCAATACCAGGATCGTGGGGAGCTTGTCGAACAAGACGGCCATTTTCGCAATTTTCCAGTCTCAGAAAAGCCAAATTTACCATGACCATAGCAGGAAACTGCGGTTAAAGGCCACACCTTGGTAACCAGAGTAACTCCCCTTCAGAATGAATGCTTTGTTCCATTTTGGGAAAACTACTTTTGACCCGATCCACCGCAGCCGCTATACTGCGAACACCCCCAATAACCGCGCCAAATCCCCATAATGCGCGCAAAGGGCGATTAGCTCAGCTGGTTAGAGCGCCTGCCTTACAAGCAGGAGGTCCACGGTTCGAGTCCGTGATCGCCCACCATTCGAATCAACAGCTTGCCCACAAAATACGCTCACACGGAAGGTATCGGGCAGAGATGATCCTGAAGTAGTTGAGAGAAATCCATTGCTCGACAGTAGCGGCCAATTAATGAAATATATCGGACACTACTTCATTATCGCAGCCTAGCTGTCCGTCGACTCCTGATTTCAAACAAGTCAATCCTGACTTGTGCCTTTCGCACCCGTATAACCCGTTGAAGACAATCGCATTTCAACTTTGGAACGTCACGAGCGAGTCCCTCATCTGAAATCCTTGTCCCCAACCGTGCGGCTTTTGAAAGCGAATTTTTGTTTTTTCTGTAGATAGATTGAAATAAGTTTTATTTTTCCTATACATCGAGCGGGCCGGCAACTGACGGGCTTGACACCGCTACGTACACATCAACAACTGCTATTTCTGAGATCAGCGATTTGTTGATCGATTACAACCAGCCTCTCGACAGGGACAGATTTTTTTGGTGGTAAGTTTCCTCACGTTGTTGGAGGGAACATGCACAACACGTTAGCGTAAAATCCCGGACGCAAAAAAAGCTGCCGGGTGGAACCCAGCAGCTAATAGCTATTACGAGTCTTTATTTTGCGTTGATGACGACCGCGGCTGAGTTGTTGGCAGGGTTCGTGTCTGTTCCGTCGAATGTTGCAGAGCCGGTAAACGGCAGCGAACCGGCTGCGGCTACGGTGAAGTTCAAGGTCACCTGCATTGTTTGGCTTCCAGCAAGGCTAGCCAAACTGCAAGAGACGGTTCCGCCCGCCGTTCCCGGCGCCGGTCCGGTGCAGGTAACTCCCAGGCTTCCGCTGACCGAGCTGTAGATCACTCCGCTGGGCAGAGTTGCGGCGAACACTACGTTGTTGGCCACAGTAGTCTGATTATTCCTGACCTGCCAGTTGATGAAATCGGCAGTGTTGACGCTCGGTCCACCGTTTGCCGGTGAACCGGTAACCTGGATGTCAGTTGTCGTCGTTGGGGCAGCGATCACAGTAGTAATGGAAGCGCTGTTGTTGGCCGGTGTGGGGTCAGTCAATGCGGTGCCAGTCGCATCGAAGGCCTGAACACTGGCTGAGTCGGTGATCTGCGCCGTGACGTTGAGCGTGATGGTCACTTTGGCAACCACGCTAACGTCGAGCGCTCCGAGATTGCAGTTGATCAGAGTGCCGCCTGCTGTGCAAACGCCCTGGCTTGTACTTACCGATACGAAGGTCGCGCCCGATATGGGAAGCGTATTGCTGAGCACCACGGCCGGCGCGGGTCCGGCTCCGGTGTTGGTGACCGCGAGCGTGTAAATGACATTCGATCCGGTCGGGACAGAAGTGGCTCCGGTAATGGCGAGACTAAGATCGGGTAGTCCTGCCGAAACTGAAGGTGTCACGCCGTTGGAGAGCGCCGAATCCGGCCCTGAGCCGATTCCGTTGGTTGCATGAACAATAAATGTGTAGGTGGTCCCGTTCGTAAGTCCGGCGACCACCGCACTGGTTGCCGGTGCCGCCACCGTGACCGGTGTTCCAGTTGCAATTCCTCCAACCAGAGCGGTCACTGTGTAAGACGTAATTGGCGATCCACCATCGTCCGCTGGAGCGGTCCAGGAAACGCCGGCTTGCGCGTTTCCGGCGTTTGCGGTTACCGCAGTAGGCGCGCCAGGAACCGTGATGGCGTGTGGCGTTACCGAATTACTCGGCAGCGAGAATGGGCTTACGCCGATATCATTGGCCGCGCTGACTTCGAATTGATACGTAACGCCATTGATGAGTCCCGTAATCAATGCACTGGTGGGTGGAACTGTGCTGCCTGCGGGCGGCGCGACAATAACGTCGGGAACTGTGATTCCATTCGAGGCGAAGGAATTATGCACCGTGTAACTGGTAACAGCGCCTCCGCCTGAGAGTTCCGTCCAGCTTACTGTAGCCTGCCCATCGCTCGCAGTTGCCTTAACATTAATAGGAGTCGAAGGAGCGACAGGCCCTGGAGTGAGCACAACCTGGAACAATCTTCCGTTCCCCGGCGTGACTCCATTGCTGGGATCATCCGCCACGAACAGGATTGGATTGGCCGGATCAACAGTATCCAGCGCCAGAGCGCTGATGAATGAGAAGTCCGCGCCACCATAGTTTGTAGTGGTCTGGGCATTACTCAGCCCGATCGCCACATTGGCTATCTGGGTCACGGTCGTGCCGTCAGAGAAAAATAGATTGTTTCCGTTCAGAGACGTACCCTGTTGATCGCTGATCATTAGCGAAGCGCCGGCGGTTACCGGCAAAACGCTGGTTCCCGTGCAGCCATTGTTTGCAATTTTGCATTGGTCTGCATCCGGGATCTCGTAGGCAGAGATCGTATCGACGCCGAACAAGGTGTGACCCATCCATCCGAGAGCCAAGTTACGCTTATTGCTGGGGATGTTGGCAACACTCTGAACGTCGCTGCAGGGAACGGTCTGTCGGTCCGGCGCGGGTACGCGGACAATGTTCCCGTTCTTCCTGAAGCCGATATACATGGCGGCATCAGGTCCAAGCGCTAGACTATCCGGCTGATTTCCGAAAATCCCGCAGTTCACTGCTACGGCAGTGATGCCAAGCTGGTCAATCGATCCCTGTCCGTTATCACCCGCGGAAAGATAATGCAGGCTCACCAGGCCCAGTTTGCCGGTATCCGCCGTGTACAGAAGGCTGTTTTCAGGATCAAACGTCAGGATGCTTGGCCGGACCTGAGATACGAGACAAGTAGCCAGGTTAATTGAGTGAGCACCAGGCGTGTCGATATCGGGATCAATGCGGCACAGTCCCAAAGCAGCATCGGTTACCCAGACGTGCCGGACGGAATTACCGGTCGTTGGATTGATCGCCGTCCCACTCAGGACTTGAGCGCCCGTGGGAGCCGTTAAGCCGGTTCCAAAAAGGTTCGTGCTTGTGGTTTGCGCGTTAGCACCAGCCATGTTAATTACGAAAACGTTAAGAAGAAAAACGGCAATGAGTGCTGCAAGGGTTCTTTTGCCGTTTGAGAAGATCCTGAACTGCCAACTGGAGTCAAATACGGGGGTGTTTGTCATCACAAAATTGGGTCCCATTTCTCCGGAAGTATCTTTGGTCGATCTATCTATGCGCCTCGAGCCTGCTCGGACAATATTTCTCTCAATTGAACGCGAGCCTATCATTTCTCAATACATATCGCAATACGATGTATTGTTTGCAGTTCGCGGACACAACAGCGGCACCGTCCGGCAAAGGTTGCTTAGTTCATATCGACGGCCGAGATGAGTTCTCGCCGCCGCTGTTTCACAGCAGAATCACAATGTATCTTGTGGCCGATTTCTTGAACCCAAGCTCAGGAATGAGCATGGCGCCCGCAAAGCCGGGTTAGAGAAGCAGGATTCGTAAGGTCGTCCAGACAATAGGTCGGGCGGCTATTGACGGTGGCAATCAGACTGTAACCAACGCGGCACCCGCATTGGTTGTCACTGCCAGACCCTCGGAACAACTATCTAGATAGAGTAAACTTTTGCACTTTAGATATAGGGGAACATTAAAAATCTTAAGAATTTTTTGATGCAGTGTACTTTTGACGTAATGAGTCGCGACTCAGAGTACATGCCGGTGGATCCGATCTAGTCCTTACGACCTACTATTAATCATGACGTGACCTTATCGTTCGCGCCTTGAATCGTCTTTCCCAATTTGGAGCACGGTCATTCCTACGGGTTTGCAGCATATCTGTATCACGCTGCCGCATCGTTCTCCATGCTCTCAGCACTGCTAAGTGTAAAATCAGTCTCTTTCTTCAGCTTCTCTTGTGCGTGCAGAGGCCGACGGCAAACGGCACATTGCGTCAGCATGGGCGCCAGGATTTCCCGCAATTTGCGTCGCGCGCGTCGCAGACGGCTCATTGCGTTGGCCTCGGTGATACCGAGTTTGCGCGCGGTCTCGGCGATACCTGACCCGCCTGCACCGGCGAGTTCCCAAACTTTACGGTAGTTGTCTCGCAAGCTCGCGACTGCATGCAGCAGCGCCTGCTGCATTTCCACCTCTTCCACTGACGCCAGCGGACCGGGGCGTGGATCGGCGGGCACGGCACATGCGCATGAACCCTCGTCTTCATCGCCTTGACGGTCAAGCGGCTCGAACAGATGCTTCCGGTTCTTGCGCAGCCGCGTGCGCGCGGCGTTGCGCGCGATTTGCAGGACCCAGTGACCAAAGGAATCGGTTGACTGGATGCTTTTCAAATGCAGCATCACCTTTAATGCTGTGTCCTGGATCACGTCTTCTGCTTCGGCATGATCGCGCAGGATAGCCAGAGCAAGTGACTTGATGCGGGGAAGATGTGGCGCCAGAAGATCTGGCAGCAAATCCGTTTCGCCGGACTGTATCCGGCGGATAAGTTCAACTTCTAAAAGAACGGTGGGGCAATTCTCCTGAACGGCTGGAAACACTTCACCTGCGAAACCCATGGTTAAATACATCCCTACTTCTGGCCCCGCGCTGGCCATTGACTCGAAAGAGTCACCTTCTATTGGATAGCGTGTGGGAAGCCTATCACAAAGCAAATATCGTGTCACGATATATATTTGTTTTGTTTTATTTTTGAAAACGCTCGTCGAACTCAGCTTTGGTAAACGGACTTTCCGTTCTAAATCTTTTTTGATATTCCCGAGCGCTGTAATTGTCCGTAACACCAGCCTAGGAATGATTTTGTGGGGTCATCGGGGGAAGGCAGGTGACCCAATGTGAGTTGCCGCTGAGTCTTGTTCTCTGTACGCCACAATCAACACAACGGTGAGATCCTCACCGATCAACATCTGGATTCACAGGCGATGACTAGACAGTCTTCTGGCACGACTGTTGTTTACTGTCGAGTTGTCTTTACCCAAGTGCGATGAGCTAGGCGCCGGACGACGGAAATCCGGTTGCCAGCTCTCAACCTCGCCGCATCATTCGATCTCAATTGATCGCGGTGGTCTACAGGAGTGCAGCCACAATGAGTATCTTCTATCTTCCAAAGAATGCATCGAAAGCCCGCGTGCGAGAAGCAGAGAATGCGCGCAAGAACCGGGCTGAGATCATGAAAGCTTATTCCCAAGGCAAGGTCTCGCGTCGAGACCTGATGAAATGGGGACTATTTACCACGGCTGGCATGATGGCGCCGATCAGTGGTCTGAGCCCTTTTGTAGCATACGCCAGCGGCGGGAGTGGGGGATCCAGCAGCATTCCCACGGGCATGCCGGCTAGTCCTCTCTTTGGCGTTCAGGCATTCACCACGCCCATGCCACGCTTTGACGTAATTTCACGCAACCCGCTAAGTTCGCTGAATCCTGTGCCGACTGCGGAAGCCAATCAAACCCAGCAGCCGCTGAATCCCGCACTCGTTGGCGGCCAGACTGGATTGACTGGTCCCATTGAAGGGCGACCACCAGGAGCAATCTGGGCACATCAGCAGTTCGACAAATTTCCGCCGCAGGTTGCCGCGGAAATGACGCAGTTAGGTGCAACTACCAATACGGTTTACAACCCAGGAGTCGCTTCCAATCTTAATTCCGGCATTAATCCCACCGCCAATATACCGCTGAAATTCCATCCTGGGATGCCCACGCAAGATGCAAACTCCGTTTGGACGTTTAACGGAACAATTCCTCCCAAGCTCGTGCAAGGCCGTTACGGCGAGCCCATCTTGTTCCGTCACCACAACGGCCTGCCGTTCGATATAACCCAAAACAATGGCTTTGGCCGAAACACGATTTCCACTCACGAGCACAACGGCCACCACGGAGCAGAGAATGACGGTTTTACGGGAGCGTATTTCTTCCCGGGCCAGTTCTATGATTACCACTGGCCCATCGTTCTTGCCGGCATCTTCAGCGTGAACACTGATGCTACGGATCCCATGGCCAGCAGTCCCGCCGATAACGGTGGACTGAACAAGGTGCCGGGGGACTGGCATGAAACCATGTCAACGCACTGGTTCCACGATCACATGTTCAGCTTCACATCGCAGAACGTCTACAAAGGCAACGCGGCCATGTTCAATATTTACAGCGGCCTTGATCGCGGAGACGAAACGGTCAACGACGGTGTGAATCTGCGGTTGCCCAGCGGCTCTGCGAACGGCAAAGGCTGGGGGAACCTGGACTATGACGTCAACCTCATGCTTGCCGATAAAGCCTGGGACAGCAATGGACAGCTGTTCATGGATATTTTCCAGTTTGATGGCTTTCTGGGCGATGCCATGACAGTCAATTTGACCTACAAGCCGTATTTCGAAGTGGAACGGCGCAAGTATCGTTTCCGCATCCTGAACGCCAGCGTTTCCCGGTTCTTCAAGATCTGCCTGAGTGATGGTTCCACATTCATGCAGATCGCGAATGACGGAAACCTGCTGCCCCATCCTGTGCAGCTCACCGCGCTCGACGAACAAGGTATTGCCGAGCGCTATGACATTGTGATTGATTTCTCGCGCTACGGCGTCGGGAGCAAGGTATGGTTTGTGAACCTTTGCGAGCATCAGGATGGCAAGAAGCCCGCACAAGATCGCACGCTTGCTGACGCGCTGGCCGGGAAGTCTTCTGATCCCTGCGTCGGCAAGTTCATGGAATTCCGGATCGTGCGTGATCCGGCAGTGCCTGACCAGAGCCAGGTGCCTGCCACGATGATCCCGAACCCTGACCTCTCGAACATCCCGATTGCGCGCGAGCGGACGTTCGTGTTCGGCAGTGGAGCATCGCAGAATCAAAGCGATCCAATTACTTCCTTTATCACTGGCGCGGGTGGCCAGACCGGACCATGGGGCATTGCGACCGACGGCGGCAAAATGCTCAATGCAGACTTCGGCCGGCTCTCTGCCGCGCCTAAATTCGGCACACGAGAAGTGTGGCACCTGGTCAACGGCGGTGGTGGATGGGATCACCCGATTCACATCCACTTTGAAGAAGGCCAGATCCTCTCACGAACCGTGGCGGGCGTACCTGTGACGGTACCCGACTGGGAACTGGGACGCAAAGACGTGTATCGGCTGCGTCCCAACGGCAGCGTAACGCTCACCATGCAGTTCCGTGATTGGGGCGGCATGTTCATGGAGCACTGCCACAACACCGTGCACGAGGACAACGCCATGTTGCTGCGATGGGAACTGGATGACAGCGGAGCGCCTTTCTTGCGTCCCCTGCCCACGCCCGTCCCGCATCCGACCGGCGTGACCTTCCAAACCCCCGATGAGGTGCTGCCAACAGCGTATTAACACGCTTGGCGCCGAATGAAAGCGAGCCGCCCTGGCCCAAACCAGGGCGGGGCGGCTCGCAATTTTCCTACTCAGGAGCAATTCATGTTTCACCCAAAATTCCGTATGGGGCTTTCCTTGGCCGCCCTCTTGTCTTTTGCGGCCCTGATTTTCATCTTTCGCTCGCCCGCGGCAAAAGCGTTCGACAACGCCCATTGGGGAGCCAATTACTTCCCCAATACCGAACTGGTCACTCAGGATGGCAAGAAGGTGAAGTTCTATGATGATCTTGTTCGCGGAAAGATCGTAGTCATCGACCTTATTTATACCCACTGCGTGGACTCATGCCCGCTGGAGACCGCCAGGCTGGCGCAGGTGCAAAAATTGCTTGGCGATGCTGTGGGCAAGCAGATTTTTTTCTACTCCATAAGCATTGATCCGCAGCATGATACTCCCGCGGTACTCAGAGAGTACGCGGAAAAGTATCACGCCGGCCCGGGCTGGCTGTTCCTGACGGGGAAAAAAGAGGATATTGACCAGCTGAGCAAGAAAATCGGGCTCTACACCGATCCTGATCCGAATGATCGTGATGGCCATAGCCCTAGCGTATTGATCGGCAGCGAACCCACAGGGCAATGGATGCGAAATGGCGCCACTGACAACCCGCGCTTCCTGGCCACGCTGATTGGTGACTGGCTGAACAACTGGAAATACTCCGCTACCCAGAAGCAGACAACTTCCGCTGATCTAAAGCCCGTCAAGCTGAATCCAGGCCAGTACGTCTTCTCCACCCATTGCGCCGCCTGCCATACGGTTGGACATGGCGTCAAGATTGGCCCCGATCTTCTTGGAGTGACAACCGCACGAAACCGTGACTGGCTGAAGCGCTTTATTCAGGAGCCCGACAAAGTAATTGCCGAAAAGGACCCTACTGCTCTGGCTCTATTCAGGCAGTACAAGCAGGTACGCATGCCTAACCTCAGGCTCGCCGACGGAGACGTTATGGCGATTCTCAAATTCCTTCAGGAAGAAAGCGCGACCCGTCGGGAGACACAATCACAACATCAGGGTACCGAAGGTTTGCGCCGGCAGGTTGCCGACAGGAATCGCTAGCGGATTCCTTCCACAGAATGGCCTCCATCGCGCGTCTTGGTGGCACGCAAAATTTAAGAGTTTCAACGAACTGGCTCACAGGACTTCCGTATGCAAGTTGCGCTCTCCAAAAGAACGGAGCGCCGCTTTCATAATCGCCGGCATCTATGCCGCGATTGTTCCTGTGAAGCCAACAACGGAGCACGAGGATGAGAATGTCTTCACACAAATATTATCGGGCGCTGCGAATCGCAGTGTTAGCCATTACTACGATTTTCGCACTCGGTTATTACGGTCATGTGCGGGCCCAAAGCACTGCAACACCTCCGAAAGTAGTTCCTATCCGGCCTCTCGCGGCCCTAAGTACGGTTCCCATCCCTGATGTTCCGGGATTGAGCGACTATGTTGCGGATAAAGCCGCCGCCATTGAATTGGGCAAATCACTTTTCTGGGACATGCAGGCCGGCAGCGACGGCATGACTGCATGCGCCTCATGCCATTTCAATGCGGGCGCTGACAGCCGCGCAGTGAATGAGGTGGACCCCGGAATCAGGGCGGGGGAGACCACTTTCCAGATGGGGGTGCATCTGAACGGTGCAATTTATCCCAATTACAAATTGAATCCTGGAACTGCGGGCGCCGGATTCGGCGGATACCATGACGGTGATTTCCCTCTGCACAAGCAAGGCAACGTCGACACCCGCAACAATCCCATTTCTGATGTGAATGACATTGTGGGCTCACAAGGACAGTTTTCCCAGGCGTTTGACAGCGTCCGCTTGTTCAACGGAACTGAAAACACTACGGTGACTTCTGACTCGATCTTCTTCTACCCAGACCCCACAGACCCCACCAAGAAAATCGACACCCGGCAGGTAGAGCCGCGCAATACGCCCAGCGTGATCAATGCCATTTTCAACTATCGCAGCTTTTGGGACGGTCGCGCCCAGAATACTTGTAACGGCGCCAACCCGTTTGGCGAACGCGATACAACGTCACATTTCTTCGCGGCGAGCACTACATCCGCGCCGCTCACGCCCACCCTGGTACGGCTCCAGAACTCTTCCCTGTGTTCGCAGGCTCTGGGGCCGCCAGGAGCGTCGTTTGAAATGTCGGCTGCAAATCGCAATTTCCGCGACATAGGGCGGAAGATGCTAACGGTGGATCCTTTGTCGGGTAATGTCCCTCTTGCGCTCTCGAACCAAAAGGTAAAGACCTCTGACAGCAAACTCGGCAAGGACAGCAGCAATACCGGCCTGGGACTTGATACCGGCTACGAGACACTGATCAAAACCGCGTTCCAGCCGAAATGGTGGCAATCGCGACTGCAGGTTTGCGTTTCCGACAGCGGCACGGAAACCATTATTGATCCTGACCTGAACCAGAACTGTCCCTCTGACGTGGCGAAGAAGCCGTATTCGCAAATGGAATACAACTTCTCTCTGTTCTGGGGCATTGCCATCCAGCTTTATGAAAGCACGCTGGTTGCAAACCAGACTCCGCTGGACCAGTACCTCAGCCAGCAGCAAACATACGTGCTGCAAGGCGACAGCCTGAAAAATTTCTACACCATCCAGCTGCCCGCCGGCGTTGATCCCATGACCATTTCTGTTGTAGAGCTCAACCCGACTCTGGATGCCAGTGACCAGGAGGTATTCGGGTTCGACGATGGCGCAGGACAGGTGAGCGGCGTGGGGATCACCAGCGGAACGATCAACTATTCAACGGGAACGGTGTCGATCCAGTTCGACGTGCCACCGCCAGCTGCTTATCCAATCAACATCAGTTACTCGGTCGGCTCTCTTCCGCTTACGCAGGGACAACTGCACGGGCTCCTGCTCTTCCAGACCAAGGGCCGCTGCATCACCTGCCACGGTGGGCCGGAACTCTCGAACGCCTCAGTTGCAAATGTCTCCACCATGCCGCTGGAGCGCATGGTCATGGGCGATTTCAATGTGCGCGTCTATGACAATGGGTTCTACAACATAGGAGTGCGTCCCGGGGTCGAAGACATAGGTCTGGCTGATGTGGACGGTGTTGTCGGACAGCCGCTTTCGCAATCCGAAATGCAGCGCGAGCGCGTCTGCAACGATGCCACATACTCCGTGATGGTGCCCGGCCGGCCCGGAGACGGCATCACTGCGGCGCCCCTGAGCTGCTATGACGATGTTGCACAAAAGGGGTTTCTCAAAACGCCCATGCTGCGGGACATAGCTCTCACCGCTCCCTACTTCCACAACGGCGGACAGCTGACGCTTGAGCAGGTGGTGGAGTTCTACAACCGCGGCGGAGATTTTCCGGATGGCTTCGACCAGATTCCGCTGATCGATCCCAACATTGTTCCCCTCGGCCTCACGATGCAGGAGAAGACGGACCTTGTGGACTTCCTCCGCAATGCGCTCACGGATCCGCGAGTAGTGAATCAGTCGGCTCCTTTTGATCACCCAGAGTTGTTTGTGCCGAATGGGCACCCGCCGGATCCGAATACCGGCTACCCGGTACAGAACGATGCCAAAAACCCGGGGCGAGCAACCGATCAGTTGCTGGATATTCCTGCCACCGGGGCGACTGGCGGGACAGCGATACCAACATTCTTACAAAACCTGCAGGCGCATTGAGTGGATTCATAGTTCCACTCAGCACGCCCCAGGAGCAACCAAAATCTCGCAAATATCAACGGATGGGACGGTACGAACAATTGAAAACGAAACGATTTGGTACTTCCGGATTACTCACATTAGCAATCACGCTGCTGATGTTGACCGCAATCGCTGCATCAGCGCAAACACCAACCATACCGCCGGAGCCGGCGAAAATGCCTGCCTCTCAGGGAGGGGTAGCGCCTTTTGACATGACCGGTTTCATACAGTTCGCGTCAGTCGATGCGGTCTGTACGCCGAACAGCAATCCCTCCGTGACGAATCCGCCAATGCCTGCAGGGTGCAAATCGGCAGGCGGCTGGATTCAGCTCAACGGGCATGTGGTCCGTGTTCCGCAGAACACCATTCTTCAAATGCCGGCAAACACGCTGACTTGGGAAGAAGTGTTTGAATACAACCCTCTCGCCCCTGGAAGCGAGAGCGGCCTGGCAATGGCGGACACTGCGCGGCTCCCCGGGACATTTGAAGCGCATATCCAGGGGAACATTGTGAATGGAACTTACATTGCCGGACTCATCTTCATTGCGCAGCAATCCTTGAACTCGAGCCAGGGATTCATTGAGTCATTGGATTATGCCAACGGCATCATGGTGGTGAACGGCAACAAAATCCAAATCAACGACCCACTTGGCCGCTTCAGCATCGGCAAGTCTCCTGACGTGCGTTTCTCGATCGATGAAGATAATCCGACCGTTCGCGCGCAAACGGCGTTTCCCATGTGCATTCCACGGCAGGACCCCGCCACGGGCAACGATCCACTGTGCCCGCAAAAAAACCGTCCACGTGATGCATCGGGCAATCCGCTGATGAAATTCACCATGGATCCATACGGCTCTTCCGTTTCTGGTTTCAGTCAGCCAACAGACTCGTCGGTCTTCGCTCCCTTTGAAGTGGGTGACTACGTTACGTATGCGGGAACGCTAATGGATGTGAATGGAGCTCGCATCATCTCTGCACACACGGTTATCGACAATGTAGGAATCTATACCTCTCCTGGCAACGATCCTGCTTACATTGCAATTGATGTACTGCTGCAAGGCGCTCCGGGAGTTCCGAACCCCGCGTTTCCGCAGGAAGCAACATCAAAAGCCAGGGTAGAAGGGTTCACTACGGACTCCAGCCGTCCGGTGGACATTTTCGCCGTCGATCAGGATTGCAACGGCATAATTAAAGATAGAGCGCCCTGGGCTTTTGAATTTACGCCTGAAGCAGGACCACCCTTTGCCGGAGTGCAGGGACGATTCCGCTGGCTTCCGACAGGCGGAAATTTTCTCCCCCCTGCGCGCACCGTCGGCGTGCAGATTGATTATCCACCGCCGACAGTTTACAACCAGACTCTTGGAATCATCGCGGGGCGTTATCAGGCACCCAACTTCACCTTCATCTTTCCTGAAAATCTGGGCGTTGGCGATCCTCCCGTCCCGCTGGACTTCAGTGACATCACATTTCTGGTCAACGGTTCAGGACCATGGGGCAGCTTTGCCAACCAGCCGATTGGGCAGCTTAATCCCTGGCCCGGCGCTGCAGCGCCTGCTCTGACCTGCACAACCTGGCCCACAGGCACAGCTCCTCCGGCAAACCCGGTTGCGAGCTACACAACTGCTGCCAGTCCAATTGTGGCCGGCACTCAGGTGACGTTAACTGCGGCGGGCAGCACGCCGAGCGATGGACCGTACGCCTGGAAACAGATAGTGAACAGCGGCGATCCTGTAGTAACGCTCTCCACGCCGGGCGCAATGACTTCCACATTTACGGCGCCGACGGTCGCAGCGAATACTAACCTTACTTTCCAAGTCACTGTGGGAGGAGGAAACACCACGACACCGGAAACCGCCACGGTGAGCGTTCCTATTACTCCGCCTCCAGGGCCCGCAGTTCCGTCGGTCAGTGCCAGCTCAAGTCCCGCCAACCCGGTAGCGAGCTTTGCAACGGTAACACTCTCTGCCAGCGGCGTGGATCCGGCAAACGGAACCCTTACTTATACGTGGGTGGCTCCGCAAGGCATTACGCTTACGCCGGTCGCAGGAACTAACGGAGCACAACAGACCTTCAGTACGAGCGTGCCTGCCTTTACCAGTCCGCAAACATTCACATTCAGTGTGACTGCCACAAGTTCAGCCTCCGGGCTCGTGTCGCCGAGTGCCTCAGTCGGCGTGACCGTGAATACGGTGGTGGACTCCATCACGATAACCTCGGTGACGTATCGCACCGGCAAGGCGCAGCTCACGGTTAACGCAACCGATAACACGCCCAACGTCCAGCTGACATGCACACTGAATGTCACCGATCCCGCAACAGGCCAACCTTATACTGGGGTCATGGGGCCCACGAGCCCTCCTGTCCCTAACAATTACACAATCATCTTTACGGGTGTAACTCAGCCGACGCTGGTGACCATCACTTCCAATGCTGGAGGCAAGGCAACGTCTGGCGTAACGAAAGTAACGCAGTAGAACAGACGCGGGCTGCCGTGTCCGCACCAGCAGACCAACATGGGGTCTGCTGGAGACCCCGCGATTCGGCAGCCGCATTAGTATGTACAGTCACACGGCCACAGTGGATGTACTAAACAAATCCAAGCATTGCTAGAAGAGGAGGGATATATAGCCGACAAAAAACATAGACTAGTAGGCATGGACCAGGAAATCGCGAGAGCAACGTTTCCATGATTGCATTTTGTAAACTAAGGGCAACTAACACCTGCTTAGTCCGTGCGATTGCCAGCCTCGTTCAATACAACTTCGTAAGCTTACTAAGCCTGCCGAATCATATTTTGAGGGAGCCGGACAAAAACCGCAGTAGTAGAGGGAGAATAAACAAAATCGGTGCACCCAAAACAATGGTAATTTTTTTGTTACCAGTCCTGAAAGTGATTGCCCAAAGTGGGCTCAAGCCTTAATAAAAATAAACACTCAGAATTGTCTATTCTTGTTCTGAAAATGGAATAAAAAAATAAATTATCGTCAGGGTATATTTTTGGGGGAATGAGGCTGCACCACCCTCAACTTTCTGAAGCATTCTGTTGATCTTTTCTGTAAATAAAAACAGTGATCTTTTAATGTCGTGAAGCGATACTCCTTTCATAGACTTACGTCACCGATGAGATGAAAGCTATTGATCTTTCCGGAATCCATAGCCAGTGCCGGGCCAGAAGTAGGGATGTATTTACAGCATGGTCTCCCCAGGTGAAGTGTATCCTGCCCTTCAGGATAATTGCCCCACAGTACTTTTGGAAGTAGAACTCATCCGCCGCGTACAATCCGGCGAAACAGAGTTGCTGCCAGTTCTTCTGGCGACGCATCTTCCGCGAATCAAAGCAGTTGCTTTGGCCATCCTGCGCGACCACGCCGAAGCAGAAGACGTGATCCAGGACACCGCATTGAAGGTCATGCTCAATCTGAAGAACATCCGGTCGAGCGATTGTTTCGGTCACTGGGTCTTGCAAATCGCGCGGAATGCTGCGCGCACGCGGTTGCGAAAGAGCCGCAAGCATCTGCTCGAACCGCTTGAACCACACTATCAGCAGGAAGAAGGAGAATCAGGCATGCGCGAAGTGCTGGCCGATCCGCGCCCGGATCCATTGGCGTCAGTGGAAGAAGTGGAATTACACAGTGCGCTGCTGCATGCCGTTGCCAGCTTGCGAGACAACTATCGTGAAGTCTGGGAACTCGCAGGCGCAGGCGGATCAAGCATCGCCGAAGCTGCGCGTAAGCTTGGTATTACTGAAGCCAACGCGATGAGCCGTCTGCGTCGCGCGCGGCGCAAGTTGCGCGAATTTCTCGCTCCCATGCTGACGCATTGTGACGCGTGTCATTCTTTGCATCCGATCATGAAGCTGCAACAAGAGACTGGCTCTCCACTCAGCAGACGTCTCATCAAAGGCAACGTCACTGCGGCTTGATGCACCAGCGCAAGCGCGTGGTTCTTAGTACCAGACTATGGTTTTAAATACTCTCATCCAAGTGACCCAGTTTTATCTTTCGCGAGTCTTTTCCTATAGAAAGCAAAGTCACTGGTTCTTATTTTGTAGCACGGCACGCCGCGGAATAGAATCGGCGCAGCGCTACATAGTTGTTCGCGTACTGTTCACAAAGCAAGTCCACGAGCCGTGTGCAGTATGCGGGTGAGAGCTGTTTCTTCTCGATCTTCAGTTCGCCCCGGGATCTACCGCGCCGTCGGGCGGTGCGGTAGTGAACGGGGCGGAGATTAACCCGGCAAGTCGCAACGTGACGGAAGTGGCCTCTGCCGGTTTTGATCAAGCCCGAAGCAAGATCAAGACAAAACTCCTGCGGATCCGTTCTCCGGGAACGTGTAATGGTCCACTCTTTCCGGCGCAGCTCATCTTGAGCTGAGTGCCTGGATGGCTTGCACCACCGCGAAAGCATGCCGATGGCGTATTTGCGTCCGGAGGCGTGTGTCTCAAAATATATATCGTCAAGCGATATATAAGAACGGAAAAACTGCGGGGAAGAAATTTCACTCGCGTGTCTCCTTGGCCGAGGCCAGGAGATTGGAAGGGAATGCACATGAAAACAACGAGTTTCCAAGCTACATCGCAAAACGTACAGGGTGGTGTCAGGCAACATGCCCACTTCTGGATCGGCCTTGTGCTGATGTTATCTCTGGTGGCTGTTACAGCAAGCGCGCAGACTACAACCACCGTTCAATTTGCTTCAAGTATCACCGCGCCCGGCGGCGGAATTGTCCTGACCGGGACCGGCATCAACCCTGCAACCGGCCAGCATTTCCGCCATTTCTGGGGCGGCGATGAAATTCTGGGCCTCTGCCGCTACGATCCCGATCTGGATACCGCCGGCCCTTACACGGTGAACAGGAACACTTGCATCAATTTCATCGGCGCAACCCAGTTCAAGCCCGGCGAAATCGCGTTTGATCGCACCACAAACGACCTCTACATTCCGAACATTACGGCCACGGCAAGCGAGGCTGTTCGCATGCACTTCCTGCCCGGCTCTGACGCCGGTCACGGCGTTGTGGACCCGGTCAATATCGAGGTTCTGGTCAGCAGCCAATCAGGCGTCGGTTGCCAAACGAGTCTCGTGGGTCCGAATTCGGCGGCTTTGGGACCGGATGGCAATCTGTATTTGGCGTCGCTTCGGAGCGGCAATGTCGTTCGCATCCTCTCCCCGCAAACTAATCCGCTGCCCTGCAACAACGTCCAGAATGATGTGATCAACAGCCCTGATGGAAGGAAGAATTTTGGTCTCGGCTGGATCGGCCATGACCTGTACGGCGGTGACGGCTTCTCGGCCTTTGTTGTCCACAATGCCGATACGTGCTTTACAGCCGCCAACAACTTCAGCGTCTGCACAGGCCAGAACATCCTGGCGGGCCAAATCCCGACGCCGACAACAATGATCGGCGATCAGGCGTACCCGGACCTGAATGGTCAGAACCTCTACTACACCAATGGTTCCGTGATCAGCCGGGTATCGGTCACCCCCGCCGGGACTACCGTCAACGCGTCATACGCCACCAACTTCAATCTTGCCACCGGCTTTGGTCTGGACGTCTTTAATCCGACCGCCGAGGTGCTATTTGTAGGCGATGATCCCAGTGCCGGCAACATTCCCGGCTCCGGGCACTGGTGGCAGGTGCTGCCAAATCCCCCGCCGCCAGCTTTGCCTGGCGCTCCGATCAACGTCACGGCGACGGCTGGTAACGCACAGGCAACTGTAAGCTGGAATCCGGCTCCAGATGGGCAGAAGATTACCAGCTACACGGTGCACAACTCATTTGCTTCGAATGGCATTCTGGTACCGGACGTTACTGTAGGCCCGACTCCGGGCACAACCATTGTTCCTACTTCTGTGGTGGTTACGGGATTGACCAACGGAGTCACCTACCAATTTGAAGTGGCAGCCACTGACTCCGTGGGCACCGGACCGTTCTCTGCGCCCAGCAACAGCGTAACTCCGTTTGCTCCAACGGCGCCATCGGCTCCAACCAATGTCTCAGCCATTGCTGGCGATGCTTCGGCCCAGGTCGCCTGGACTGCTTCGGCTTCTGACGGAGGCTCAGCGATCACTGGATACACTGTGACCGCACGGGTGAACGGAGCCCCCTCCGGAATCACTGCCAGTGCCTGCGCTACCTGCACCGGCGCCGCCGTAACTGGTCTCACCAACGGGACCACGTATACATTCACTGTGCATGCAGCCAACGCGGTGGGCAACAGCGCTGAATCTGCGCCCTCTAATGCGGTGACACCGCAGATTAATGCCGTGCCGCAGGATGCATCCATTACTGACGTCGGGCCGGCATCGGTGAATTCCGGCGCCAATGCCAGCTACACAATCACAGTGAACAACAGCGCAACGTCAACCATTCCAGACGCGCTTGTCTCTGACACCTGGCCCACTACAGGCGGAGCTGCGCTTGTATCTGTGACTCCCAGCCAGGGCACCTGCACATCCGCGGCAGGTACCATCAATTGCAACCTGGGCGCGATTGCAGGGAGCAAAAGCGCAACCGTGACTCTGGTCCTGCGCCTGACGGCGCAGACCACGAACAAAGCCACCGTGTCAATGAGGGATGCAGCCGGTAGCCCGATCACTGATCCAACGCCGGCAGACGATACCGCTTCGGCCACGACATCCATTTCTGCTCCACAAACCACGACCGATGTTCAGGTCACTGGTTCGGCGCAGAATGGTGGTCCGGCTGTGAAATCAGCTGACACCCTGACGTGGCAGATCAAGAATTCCGGGAACCAAGTGGCTAATGCACTGAGCTTTACGATCACGATGTCTCCCGGTACGACGCTTGCATCTGTCAATACCAGTGTGGGAACCTGCACCGGTCCCGCTCTGGGCACCAGCGGCACCATCACGTGCAACGCGCCTTCACTGGCTGCGGCCGCAACGATGATCGTGACCGAAAACGTAAACGTGGTTCAGGCCGGTTCGCTTGCCACCACTGGGACCGCTAGTTTCAGCGGCACTGACACGAACCCCGCAAACAACTCGTTTACGGTAACTCTGAACGCTAAATAACGATTGATCTAAACACTGTAAGCGCAGCCAACGGGCTGCCGGATAATCGAACCTGGTATCCGGCAGCCCGAACTTTGTAGGCACATAGCAGTTTAAGACCTTGCCAAACAGGATCTTGTGCCAGCATTATCTCCAAATCAATCCTGGCTTCTGCCGCTCTATGGGTGATCGCTATGGCGCCGCGACTAAGTGAATTCGACCAAATAACCGATATTGCGTTTGCCCTTGTTTCAATTAAGCTCACCTGGGACTACAAAACTTAGACTGTCATCAGATATAGCTCTTAATACTGATCTAATCGTTTTTAGTGCTGGAAAAATAAAGTGTTTGACTATATAGTTCAAAGTAGAAGGATGCTCGGCTCTCGTGCCGAGGAGCTAGATTGGTTTCTACCTGAGAAAGTCAGGAACCATCGGAGCATCGCAACCAGCTAGTGCATCTTCCTTTGCACCGCCCGAAGCCGGTTACAAAACAAAGTTACCCAACTACCATCCGGTTCCTCAACGAACTTGAATGGTTGTGTGCGCTGGGTTAAGAAGCATGGCTGCCCGGAGCATGCTACAAGCAAATGCTTGCCATGTGCTGCAGAGCATGTGTGTCTTCAATCGAGTACTAAGGCTAGCTCGTAACTAGATCTTTATAAGAATAGTGCCGGCCAACGACATACGCGCGGCAACGGATAAGAGTGGGAGCAAGGCAAGTCAACATAACACAAAGCTTCAAGAAGCTCAGGCTCGTGGAACAAAACAACCTTAAAAAAGGAAATCTCCATGACAACAGAAAGTTGCTCAGTTGTGCTCCAGGGCGCAAACCTTCGTTCCAGGTCCAAGTTCGCTCACCCATGGCTCGTCTTCTTCTGTCTGGTGCTTCTTGCGGCCGCGACTGCTACAGCCCAGACGACAACGGTTCAATTTGCCGATAACGTTACTGCACCCGGCGGTGGCATTGTCCTGACAGGTTCCGGCATCAATCCTGCAACCGGCCAGCACTACCGCCACTTCTGGGGCGGTGATGAAATTCTTGGTCTTTGCCGGTACGATCCTGATCTGGATTCTGCGGGTCCATACACGGTGAATCGAAACACCTGCATCAATTTTGTCGGCTCCGTGCAGTTCAAGCCGGGAGCACTGGCGCTGGATACGACGACGAACACCATCTACGCTCCCAACATCACGGCCACAGCGGGCCAGGTAAATCGGATGCACTTCCACCCGGATTCTGACGGCGGCCACGGCATCGTGGATCCGCTCAACATCGAGGTCTTGCTTTCGGGTGGCGGTGGAGGAGGAGGTAAAAAGGGCACCACCGGCTGCTCGACAAGTCTGGTGGCCCCTGCATGGGCAGCGATTGGACCGGATGGTAATCTCTACGTGGCTTCACTGCGCAGCGGCGCCGTGGTCCGTGTGCTTTCTCCGCTAACGAATCCGCTGCCTTGCACGAACGTGCAGAATGATGTCATCAACAGCCCCGACGGAAAAAAGAACTTTGGTTTGGGCTGGATTGGTCACGACCTGTACGGCGGTGATGGATTTTCCGCCTGGGTACTTCACAACGCGGACCAGTGCTATACGGCAGGCAATAACTTCCAGGTTTGCACCGCGCTGAACATCCTTGCAGGACAGGTCCCCGTTCCGGTCGCCATGGTCGGCGATCAGCAATATCCGAACCTGGATGGCAAGAATCTCTACTACACCAATGGCGCAGTGGTCGATAAGGTCACTATCACGCCCGAAGGGACCGTCGTAAACACGTCATATGCGGTGAATTTCAATCTCGCTACAGGCCTGGGACTTGATGCGTTCAATCCAGCGGCTGAGGTTCTCTTTGTTGGCGACGATCCCAGCGCAGGCAATTCTCCCGGCTCCGGTCATTGGTGGGAAGTACTGCCGACCCCGCCGACGCTCCAGATTCCCGGCGCGCCTGTGAACGTAACCGCGACGACGGGCAATGCACAAGCAACCGTGAGCTGGCAACCAGCCGGGGATGGACAGCCGATCTCCAGCTATACCGTTCACAACTCGTCCGCTTCCAACGGCACTCTGGTTCCGGATGTCACTGTTGCACCGGATCCAGGAACAACCATTGTTCCGACTTCAGCGGTGGTGACCGGATTGATCAACGGAGTCACGTACCAGTTTGAAGTTGCGGCTACGAACTCCGCGGGTACAAGCGCATATTCGGCTCCCAGCAACAGTGTGACGCCATTTGCGCCAACCGCACCGGCGACCCCAACCAACGTCAGCGCTGTCGCAGGCGATTCTTCAGCCAGCATAGCCTGGACCGGCTCCGCCTCTGATGGCGGTTCGCCGATTACGGGTTACACGGTAACTGCTTTGGTCGGCGGGACACCGACAAGTATTAGTGTCAACGCCTGCGCGACCTGCACAGGAATCAACGTAGCAGGCCTGACCGACGGCACTACATACACTTTCACCGTTCACGCAACTAATGCTGTAGGTAACAGTCCTGAGTCGGCGCAGTCCAATGCGGTGACGCCGTCGCTCAGCGCTGCACCGCCGGACATCTCCGTCTCAGATGTTGGTCCAACATCAGTCAATTCCGGCGCCAACGCCACCTACACGATCAAGGTGAATAATACGACAACGACAACCATTCCCGCAGTAAGCCTGAACGACACCTGGCCCACCAGCGGAGCGACTTTCATCTCCGTCACCGCCAGCCAGGGCACGTGCTCATCTGCTGCGGGCAGCATCAGTTGCAATCTCGGCTCAATCGCCGGCAGCGGATCTGCCACGGTGACACTTGTGCTGCAATTGACGGCGCAAACCACCAACACCGCCAGCGGTTCCATGAAAGATGCCGCGGGTAACCCGCTCTCCGATCCGACTCCCGCGGACGATACCGCATCGTCCACAACTTCCATCTCTGCGCCTTCCACCACCACCGATATTCAGGTCACTGGCTCGGCACAGAATGGCGGTCCGGCGGTTGGAACGGCAGACACCTACACGTGGCAAATCAAGAACAACCAGAAGACAGTGGCCAATGCGGTCGTCTTTACCAACAATCTGCCACCGAGCCTGCAGTTCGCCTCTGCCAGTACGTCTCTCGGAACCTGCTCCACTCCTGATCCGGGCACAGCGGGTGGCACCATAACGTGCAATGCCTCTGCACTGAACGGAAGCTCCACAATGACAGTGACAATTAACGTAATCCCGACTCAGGCCGGCTCCATTGCCGATACCGGAGTCGCTAGTTTCAGCGGAACGGATACGAACCCTGCAAACAATTCGTTCACTGTAACCATCAACCCCAAGTAGCACAGTGAACATTGAGCGGGCTGCCGGAGATCTAACCCATCCGGCAGCCCGCGAACTCAAGTTCTTACCAATACTTTCCTATCTCATCCAGTGTGCATGATGGTAGAAAAGTCCTTTTCTTGTACAAGTCGATCAGCTTGCCAGATCCGATCGGACGGCCAGAAACCATAGCGGCAGTCCCGCCCCCCTCTTTCCACGCACTTTCCCACAGCATGGCAAGATAACGGCATGAATTCGCCATGACTTCAACTGTCTGGTTCTGGAACTGGTCCCACAACTTATTGGCGATGGCTTTGGGTTTGTCTTCAGGAGAAAACTCCTTGAACTGATTCACGATATCCTGCGGAGGCAGGATGTCGAAAGTCTTCAACATGAGCTCAACCGCCTTGTAGGCCGCATTTTTATGGCCACGAATGAGCGCGAGACCGTTTCGAGACACGGATTGCCTCAGCTTGTTCTGCATGTCGATGGCATGGTACTTGAACATGTCAGACTCGTAGGCCGCGTGTACCGCGTTCTGCCGGCTAATGCGGTTCTTTGGGGGCTCAGTCTCATTTGAGTGTGGGTCGATCATGGAATCTTCCGGATCACCATGGTGCAGGTAGGAGATGTGCAGCGGCTGGCCGGCGTCCCCCACGTAATGGGCAAGAATGCCAGCCGAGGCCACAAAGTGGATTTCGTCTCTCCTGCGTGCAAATTCGACCATGTTGCGGTAAATCTGCGCGATCCGGAACGGCAGCACACCATTGCTGTACTTTGCAGCACGCGCTTCCGACCTCACCCGTGGAGGGCGGTTCTTGAAAAGCTCGAAATGATGGAGCCATACGTCCGGGTCGACGTATCGAGTGTTGACGCTCCCATGAGGACCGCGGCAAAGGTCGAGCAGACTCTTGCTGTCGTCCGGCGGAGGCTCGTCAAGATCGGCGAAATGATTCGGGGCTTCCGGGTTCGCGCTACGCGGGCCTCTCAAGCCAAGTTTGGTTTGCCATACAAGGTCCGGCCAGTCAGCCAGAGGTACCAGGCTGCCATCCTCTTTTGTCGAGAGCCCGCGCATGTTTTTGTCGCTGATTGCATCAAGTTTGAATGTGATATTGCCAAGATTGGCCTGCATCAGCTTCTTCAAGTTGCGATCGGCGATGATCCCACAGGCAAGATTGGCGATGGTGTAGTGACCCACCGCTCCCCAGTATTCCGGAAGTTCAAAATCCCAGCTTCGGATCAGGTCCAGGTCCAGTTCATTGAGCACGGTACTGAGACAGGTCGCCATGGCATAACTCTGGCTTTTTTCACCGTTCGAACTGAAAACGTGTCCTCCCCATTGAACCGCCACAGGCCGGCGGTCAAGATTGTGCAGTGGGTCTTCGGAGTCAGGGTAGTCAAGAACAAAGGTTGCGCCGGAATCTCCGGGATTGGTTTGAAATGGCGCGTCTTCGCGCGGGCCAATCAGGAAGTCAGCCACATATTCAAATCCTCCCATGGCTTTGTAGCGGTAGAACATCGCGCAGATCACGCCGGCCATCAGTCCCGATGCGGCCCCATGGGCTTTCACCTTCGTGCCAATCAGTTCCAGGGTAAAATTGTCCGAGCTAAGATCAACCGCGGGACCAAGCGAGCCCACCTTGTAGACGTCGGGCCGCCACGTGGTCTTGTCCTCAAGTTTGACCAGTCCAATATCCATATGGAGATGGCTGTCACGACCCGGCCACCCGGGATACACCTCCTCGAACGGCTTTCGAGTTATCTGCTTCGACGAACTGGTACCAATCACTTTGGATTCACCCGCAACGATGGCCGAGACTGGCGTACCTCTATCGCCAGTCACGTGACGGCTGGTGAGAGCATAAGTACTGTGACCATCGGTGACCAGGCATCCAATGGTGGCAAATTGCTGCGCGCCCTGCTCCTCGATAATGAGCGGCAGTCCGCCTCCCAAGAATTGCCGGGGCGCGATCGGCGCCGCGGCGATGCGGGAGAGAGGCGTCTCCTGCTTGGGCGCTTCCACGATGCAGATCGGCACAAGGGTTCCATCCGGCATATACAGCCTTTTCGAAATCATGCCCGAAGGCTCGTGCTTTCCCTTCTTGTCGAAGTCGGAGAAGCTGAGCCATTTTTCGACGAATACAAGAAGGCATGGCCATGAGTATGGCCGAACCTCAGAATTGCGCAATGTCCGCGGACCGGTAGCCTTATGCTGATTGGGATCTCCTGGCCAGGGATCTGTCTTGCGGATGAGATATCTTCCGATTGCAGTTGCTACCACGCCAGCCTTGTTCATCAGGTGCCGGTGATAGAGGTCACGAGCTTTAAGCAGATCGACAAGGGAGAGAGTGTGAAAGTCGGGTTTATCGCCAAGAGGATGGGCGCCGTTTTTCTTGAAAGTTAAGAGTTTTTCCTTACGAACTTTCTGGGTTACTGTCGCTGTCGCGTTCATGTCAGACTCCTTCGTGTTCGGCCGTGAAAAGTGAACGATGCTCTTTTTGCCACCGGTTTTTTGGCCTTCATTGCACCGGCAATAAGGCGTCCATTTCGCGGCTAAAAACTTCCCCGCAGGATTCGCTCGTTGCGGTCGCGAATATCTTTTGGAACACCGGCCTCATACGCGCCAAGGAAGTTGGCCTCATCATCCGGCCCTTCATCGGGCACCTGCAGTGCCGTAAACCAACGGTTGAGAAGGCAGAACTGACCGATCAGCCAGGTCATCTCGACGATTTGCGAATCCACGAGTTGATCGTGCTGCGTGGCGTCGTATCCTGCCCATTTACGGATGAAATCACGATCAAAATCTGTCATCTCTGAAGCCGGCGCTTGCCCCGCGTTGTAGGCTCGCAGTACGGCTCTCAGGTTCTTGAACTCGCTGTCGGTCACCAAATGCGCGTCCTTGGCTACCTCCACGGCATAATCCAGGCAGGCATTTTCGCGTGCGGTGTAGAGTTCACGATGTTTTTCGTGTTCGTGAAGGTACAGCAGCTTGCGATGGCCTTCCTCCTCGCGGCCGAGAGTCTTGAACACGGTTATCCCTATGAAGGAATGATGGTTGATCGAATACCGGCTCCGGTTTTGCAGTGAAGTTCGGCTGATCATTAATTCCTTAAGGGGACGATCAAGAAAACCTGCGAACTGCTTGCCGTGATTGAAGAGATCAGTATCAAAAATGACAGAATTGGCATACGGCACTTCCGTGATGGCCAACTGGGGGCAATGTCCCATTACCTTCATCAGATTGCTGGGAAAATGTCCCCATGTAAGCTCACCCTGTTTGTAGGCCGCTGCGGTGTAGTCATCAACTTCATCGATTTGCAACGGCCTGATGCGTGTCCACGGTCCCTGTTTCATTGGAGCATCCTCCTATAGCTGCAGGAGACTGAGCGAGTCTGCATTCGAAAGCCCAGGCTCCCCGCGTGTCTGTGTTTGGTTCTATCTGGCAGCCAGAGATTGCTTTGGCCGCAAAGGCACTGTTTCAGGCGACTTTGCCCTTAACACATGCATCTGAAACATCGGCACCCTTTTTGTCCTTCTTAAGGTCCCAAAGCAACCAGTCATCATTGGCCACGAAATCCTGTTTTACGCGGTCCCATTTCTTGGGCAACTCAAGGTTCAGTTGAGCGAGAAATGGCAGCAAGGGTTTCTGCGGCGGCTGCTCGGACTCGTCGTCATCAATACGGATGTCCTCGGTCCATCCGAATTTGTCGCGGAACTGCGCGAAACCAAAGCCGTCAAAGAAATGCTCTCCTCCGATCAGCGGCATGTACCACAAACTGGGGCTTCCATCCGGATTCTCTTTAATCGGCACCTGGTTGGTGAGCGCCTGCAGCAGTTCCGTAGCTTTCTTGTCGTTGGCGAGATGTTTTCGCAGGTCCGCCAGTGCCGGAAACTCCACCCGGGGACTGACCAGGAGCACAGGCTTGCGCTGCTGGCGAGCCACGATGATCTCGTGCGGCGTTCCGACGCTGTAAACGTTCGTGGGACAGTACGACACGATAAAGTCACTGGTATCGACCATGCGAAGATCGATGTGCATTGCCGGCCAGAAGAACTCCGCCAGCGCCGATCGGGTCTGGGCTCCGTCACGTCCTTGCGCAAACGTCCAGTTCTTTCGTTGTTCGGTGGTGGTCTCACCCTCGCGGCCGTACTCATGCAGACCTCGGACCTCTGGTTTGAACCACGGGTCAAATACGGTTACGTCCATGGCTTTAAGAAAATCGCCCAGGCGATGCCGCCATCCGTGTTTTTTTTCTTCTTCACGGGAGGCGACAAAGTCCATCGGTCCCGAAAGATAAACTCTCGCATCTGAAAGTAGTCCGGTGTTTCCTGATTTAGGTGCCATGTTGTCAGCTCCATCTCTCGGCGACACGCTCACGTACCGCCTCAAAGTTGTCACGGATAAGGTTGTGATATTCGAGATACGCTGTGCGGAACTCAGCAAATGTCTTCTTATAACCTTCACCCGCTGTTGCCTGCGCAGCAATGCATAGCTCCAGCAGAGAAGACAGCCGTTGGCGTTTCTGGGTCAGTTGCTCCCGTAGCGAATCTGTTTTGCCGGAATCGGCCAGGTAACGCAACCAGCCATCGATCCTGGCGTGCGACTCGATCGCCCGGTTGAAAACGGCCAGGAAGGCTGATACAGCGGCGCTCCGTTGCGCCTGAAGGTCGCTGGTTTCCTGCTTGATTTTGGTGCGCAGAACACGCTCGGTCTCCGCGGTCCAGATGGCCGTGGCTGGGTTCTTCTTCTCTTTGGCAGCGTCAAACGTGGTATCGCTGATGATGTCGAAGAGTTGGTCGATCTCCACCGAGCCTGCCTGGCCCAGCAGGATGCCTGCTTTCCGAGCACGACGCTCGCAGTCCATGAATTCTTCCCAACTCAGCAGCGGACGCGCGCTGTCTGGCGTTCGAGTGATAATCTGACCTGTACCGGGTTCATAGATGAACTTCTCGCGTGGATGTGCCTTGTCCTTCGGCGTGCGGTGTCCAAGAAGGACCCAGGTGCTCTTGTGTCTTGTATCGGTGAGAAGAGACGGCATCTTGAGCCGCTCCGCTTCATCGATCATGAATTTGATCTTTTCATAAGGATCCAGGATTGCTCGCGGCGTCTTGTTCGTGTCGCGGTTGTCGCAGAATGCGTTCCACGGTTCCACGATCCCAATGGGCATGAGCAGCATCTGCGTGGGTATGTGGGGATTGCTAAGGATCTCGCTCCACACTTTTCGTGCTGTGAGGGCGTCGAGGCAGAGCCACATTCCCATTTTCAGGATGTCGACGGAGAGCGTGGTGTACACCGACTGGATTCGTTGGGCCGCGGTGGACGCCGTATAAACCGGATCCACTGGCCTCCCGTCCGTGACGATGATCCCTTTTGCATCGGCATAATCCGCAACATCATTCAGTTCATCCGGTTCCAGATACTCGAGTAGGTTGGGCAGCCATGAATCTTCAGCATCGTCAGCCACCGCAACGTAGCGCAGGCCCAGGGTCGCGGCAGCATCCACCACATGGTTAATGGTGGCAACGCGATCGTGCCCGGTGGGCTCAACATCCAGATAGAGCGCAATCAGCTTCCGGCTCTTGTCCAACTGAGGATCGATCTGGCACGCGGCGTTGATGGCGTGGACAATCTCACGCGTGGCCAAGCCGGTCACGTCGTACACAGCTCCGATGGCGGGCAGCACGAAGCCATCCGCTCCTTCAAGCCCTGAAACGGTCTTCCCCTTGGTTTTCTGTTCCTGCTCTTGATGGTAGCGGCTCAGTTGCAGGCGCAAGTCGCTGGCAAGCTCTTCAGGACTCGCCGGGCGGACCGCCGGTTTCAGCATGCCTCCGCGAATCGGCGCCAGGTCATCAATGGCTGCGGGATGAGGGAAGTTGCGGATCGGGATGGATTGCACTTCTTCTGATATGTTGGAACTGGTGGGAACAGACGCGGCAAATAATCGCGTCGCCATCGCCAGGAACGGAGGAATGGGCGAGACCGCCTGGCCAGGCACAATCAACTCGCCATCCAGACCGAAACCAAGGTCCATGGTGTGCAGGGCCTGCGCCTCCGGTGATTGCGCAATTCCCATAGTGTAGTAGTAGCCTGCATCCAGATCGCTGGCGCTAACAAAGTGCAGCGCGCCACACGGTTTTTTCTGCAATTCGGTAAAGCGCCTGGCGCCGCGCGGCCGCAGGGGGAATTGGCCATGTTTCACCATCGCCTCCCAGCCAATCGCCAGGAGGGCCCTGGCCTTGTCTGTCAACTGGAAGATGACACTCGTAAATGGCTCAACTACCAGCAGCGACTTCTGCAAACGGTCGATCACCGTGATCGCGAGAATGGACAGGCGCGAAAGCTCGTGCTCAGTGTCAATTTCCGCCGCCCAGCCGTCTTGCGGAGCAACGCCGACCGCTTTCTTGATTTCGGCGGCCAGCGTTCCGGCATTGGCGAACCCCAGCGCGCCGGCAACCTCGCCTTTGGTCAATGCTCCGCGCTGCAGGGCGCTGACCATCATCTGAAATTCGTCAGCGGTGGCGTCAACGCGAATCTTTTTTTCCGGCAGTTCAACATGGGTAGTGGCCCGCTCATCGCCAGGAGGCACGGGAGAAAAATGCAGCCGTCCTTGAAGTGCGTCAAGCACCAGGGCGGGATAGCGTTGGAATTGTTCTTGCGGCTGCGCGGAGGCAGCCACCGGCTCATTCAGCACATCCTGTGTCATTTTCATTGCATGCACCTCATATCCAGGCTCCGGCGCAACACTCAACCGGTCTGCGGCAATGAATGATTGCCGCTGTAACCCCGCGAAAAGGGCATTAACCATCAGATGGAAAAGCTAGCAATCGCTAGTTGTGATGGGTTCCTGTTTGATTGCAGAATCTTTCGGAGAAGCACATATACTTCGCCATTTAAGAAGAATTCGCGGCCTTAGCGTGTTAACAGAACAAAATGAGATTCTGACGCACTCTCAACAATTGAGAAGCCGCGCTTTCTATTCACTTAGATCACCCCGGAGACAGGATTGTTTCAATGGCCGATAATATATTTTCTCGCAGTGAATATTCTGATTTGGCACGTCGAGTCTGGTGAAGGACTTTCATAAGGTGCTGCTTGTTGTCATCTTCTTCTAGATGTCACTTATCTGAGAGCTCTTTAATCTATTAAGCTCTTCCGCATTTGTACTAGGCATTGCACACGTGCTTGGTAGGCCCCGCTGGAAAGGTTGAAGATTGACGCCGCGCCGACCGTCAATAAGTACCGTGGTAAGGTCGCCGGTCAAAACACCTGGCACAAGAATGGGCTGATCGCGAAGGTTGCGGTCCATTATTACGTGACATCATCGTTTTGCTGCGTGATACAGGAATGCGCCCAAAGAAAGAGCTATTTTCCATGCGGATTGAGAATCTGGATTGGAATCGCGGGTGATTTTGTGCCAGACAGTAAGACTCCGACCGGGCGCCGCTTCATTCCAATGAGTGACCGGGTACTCGATCTTCTGTTGGTGCGGTGTGCTGAGAGAGTCGACGGCCGGGTTTTCCCTGCGAACTCCGTCATAGGTCACATCACTATGATCGATAAACAGTTGCTTAGGGTGCCGCCCAGCGGCCGACACTAAGAAGGCACCAGTACAGTTGGATTCGTCCTTGCAATATGCTTCATTGACCGCTCTTCCACACGGGCGTGCTATAGTTCCTGGAACTATGCGCTTATTCCGTACCGTTTCCGCACTGGTTCTCTGGCTTTGTCTGCCGCTCGCCTTCAGTCAAACGATCCCTGCCAAAAACCAGGCCGCATCCGCTGCCGACCCCACTTTTCACATTAAGCCGCTACGTCCGGTCCAGGAACTGGAGCGGGAGGCGCGGGCGGCACAGCCTCCGCATGAGAATGGTAATTTCCGCAAGCCCGAACTGGTGGAACTGGTGAAACTCGATCCCACCATCAGGCTGGATATTCGGTACGCGACAACAAATAATTTTCTGAGCACGCCCATGTACTCTCAAGCACGGGCTTTTCTCCAGCGTCCGGCGGCTGAGGCCCTGCTGCGGGCACAAAAGGCGCTCAGGGAAAAAGGTTACGGACTGGAGATCCACGATGCTTATCGTCCCTGGTATGTGACAAAAATGTTCTGGGACGCTACGCCTGAAGATAAAAAGATTTTCGTCGCCGATCCCAAAGAAGGATCCAAGCACAACCGCGGCTGCGCCGTTGACCTGACTCTGTATGACCTGAAAACCGGCGCGGCAGTGAAAATGCCCAGCGGGTACGACGAAATGTCCGAACGCGCTTACGCCGACTATCCCGGTGGAACCGAAGATGAGAGGGCGCGACGCGCAATATTGCGCCAGGCAATGGAAAAAGAAGGTTTCACCGTCTATCCGCAGGAATGGTGGCACTTTGATTACAAAGATTGGAAGCAGTACCCGATTATGAACGTCCGATTTGAGGAGATTGGGAACCAGGATTAATAGCGCATGCTCATCAGACACTCGCGTTGTGTCCAATCGCTTTCTCAATGCGCCGGTCTGGAATGAGCCACATGACGGCCACCAGCGCATAACAAAGACATGCGAGCAATGGCCGCAAAAACGCCAGCGGGATTGCGCCGATGTAAACGACCATGGAGACCCTTCCCTTCCGGTCGCCACTAATTAATTTTGCCAGCACCGAGCCTGCCCCCTGATGAGCAATCAGCCGCTTCGTGAGGATAAAGTAAGCAATGGAAGCAAATAAAAGTACCGCGCCGTAGAGCGCCACTGGCCACGGCGCAAGAGGGTTCTCGCCCATCCAGGCGGTGGCAAACGGCGTCAATGAAAGCCAGAAGAGCAGATGCAAATTCGCCCACAAGACGCTTCCCGCAACGTGCTGCACTGCCTGCAAAAGGTGGTGATGATTGGTCCAGTAAATTCCAACATAGACAAAACTCAGGACGTAGCTGGAGAAAACGGGAATCAAAGGAATCAGCGCCTCCAGGCTCGTGCCATGCGGAGACTTCATCTCCAGCACCATGATCGTAATAATCACGGCGAATACGCCGTCACTGAAAGCCTCCATACGGCCTTTGGACATGTTGGTGCAGTACCTTTCCGCTGCGCTTCAGCCCCGCAGTGAATAACTTGTGAGCTGGAACGCGCCACATAGCGCCGCGAATCCCTGGATTTCAGTCGAACTGAACTTAGGTTCGTTCCGTTGCTTGCGGACGAAGCTCCATCTGCGTGTAAATCTGGTCTTGACCGGTCTTGATGAATCCCAGGCGCGTATACAGCCGCTGTGCCGGGTTCGTGTTAACGACCTGCAACTGCAACACTGCACCAGCGGCGCCGCAGTCCTTGATCAGATTGCGAATCAGCTCGCCGCCAATTCCCTGCCCGCGATGCTCAGGCAACAACGAAATATCGAGAAGCCGCCATGTATCGCGCTCGCGCTGGACGATCATGCGGCCAATTGGCTCATGGTCCTTTTCGATGATCTGATTTTCGGCAGTGGAATAGGTGGATTGATACCACTGTTGTTGCGCATTGAACTGCATGCGGAAGAAAGCTTCCTGCTGAACAGTATTCCAGCCAAAGCCGCGGATTTCTTCTATTCGAGTACTGACGTATAACCGGAAAAGGAAATCACGGTCATCTGGCATTGCCGGGCGCAATTGTGCCTTCATGAGCAAGATATCGCACGAAAACGTATGGATCGAAGATTCATAAGAGCTCCACTTCACCGGTTCTGACTTGATCTTCCAGTTTCCACCGGCTTTGTTTGGCAGGCTCAAAGCTGGGATCAAGGCTGCATGCTTCGCGCATCAGTTCCAGCGCTTCGCGAGAACGGTTTAACCCCAGACTGCACAGGCCCAGATTGTAACTGGTGGTGGCCGATGGCCCGAATAATTGCTGTGATTTCCTGAACATTGCATAAGCTTCAGAGAAGAACCGGAGTTCAAGCAAGATCACGCCACAGTAAAACGCCAAAACATTGTCATCGTGGTTTAGCGGATAATGGTTCTGCCATGTGTTGAGCACCGCGTCGCGCAAGTCGGTGCGCTCCCCAATTGCATTTCTTGCCTGCCGGGCGATGATCGGGAACAAACGCACAAGCATGACAGGGTCCCAACGCGTAAGACGAAGCAATGACAGTGCCTGAGGTAGCGAGATTTCCTCAAGGTAGGCATTCAGCCAGCTCATGATGGCAAACAGGTCGTCGGGGCCGAATGCCGTTAATGCTTCCTGATAGGCCTGGTGCGTGGCGGTGAAGTCGTCGCCTGGATTGCACTGGATGAACGCGCACAGATTCAGGCTGGTAAAGTGCTTGGACGGCACAAGGGCCTTGCCACCCTTCGCACAAAAATATTTGCCAATGGCATCAAAGTTCACTTGCTGGGAAAAACATCGCCCGCTCGCGTGAAAGTCCAATGAAGGCTCACGCGGAGCCAATGCAAGATCTTCTTCATGAGTGAACCCTTTGTCGGCGGCCAGAACAAGCATTCTGCCATCGCTGGAATCGCCAAGCCGTTGCAAAGTCTGGAGCGCAGTGGCAGGAAAAAGGACCGTAGCAGTTGAAAGCCGGGTGCGGTACTGCTCCAAAATTCCGCTCCAATCTTTATCTGGATAATGCCGCGGTGCGGTAGCGGAGTTTTGGTACGAAAAACGCAAGTCTTTGAAAGACTGAATCTGGCCATCTGCCGCGGCTGCGGTGGTCACCAGGATTTCATGGATATTCCCGTTCTCAATCGAAAATGCATCCTGGGGGAGACTATCGAAAACATAGTTGGCGATGACGACGAGCGGTCCCCTGCTTTCCCGCCGATATTCCTGCCCGGCCTGGAAGACTGCAAATTCGAGCACGCCGCTGCTGACAAATTCCTTCAGATAAGTATTTGCCCGCCACTCAGCGACGAGGCTTTCAGAAGTATCGGTCATGCAATAACGAACAAGATGGAAAGGAATGTTTTGGCCCTGCAATAAGGGAGCCAGCTTGCGCAGAAAGAGATAAGAAAATTTACCAGTACCGGCGCCGAGTTCCAGAATACGCAAAGGGTTCTCTGGCGAAAGTGACTGATAGCCGCGCTGCGCGGAGGACAAGCAATCCTGCACGAACGCCGCCACAATTCCAGCGAAGATTTCAGCGATGAACGGATTGTTGGTGATATAGCTGGGGACCAGGTCCTCATTCCAGGCCTTCAGCCCGCGTTGCGCGTAAAAGTCGCGCTGCAAGCCCCAAATAATCGACCGAGACAAAGAAACATTCTGTTCAAGCAAACGCCGGGTTTCAGTAGCGGCGTTTGCCGCCGCGGGAGGCGCTGTCTCTTGGTCCGGCATGGGGCAATATTAGCGCAAAAAGAGAGGGGCTCCAGGATAATCCATCCTGAAGCCCCCGAAAGAAAATGTGGTTAGGTGCGTGGCGGGAAGACTCCCTGCAACGCAATGCAGAAGTTCAAAGTGAGATACGGCATCATGTTGTTATGCGGCAGGTTGCCGCCAGCTATTGAGAGGGCCAGCGGGTTCATCTGCACGTCCTTGTTGTTGGAGCCTGGGGGAGAGTAGAGTGAGGGGCCTGTTTTCAGGCCAGAAGCCCAGGCATTGGTTGCTGGGCTACCTTGGCCGCCTCCGCTCGCCGCAAGGGCAGGATGATTGTGTGCGGGCATTTCCGTCTGGATGAGAGTTACATTCTGCTCTCCGGCTTGTTCGCCCAGGTCACGCAGGCTCAGGCCGGAGCCTTGACCTTGCTGCATGGGAGTATTGCCCTGCATGTCTGGCAGCGCGAATGTGCTCTTGCCGTCGCCGCCGTAAGTGGTGCCCAGAAGCGAGAACAGGGCGGTGTTCTGGCTGATTGGCAGGAGCTGGCCATTGCAGAATGCCCAGCCTTTGGGAGCAAAGTTAAAAGGGAAAATCCTGATCTCAGCTACAAAGGGGTCCATGGCTATCCTTCTCCTTTAGTTTTGCGAGGGGAATATCCCCTGAAGGGCAATGATGAAATTGAGCACGAGGTAGGGCGACATGTTCTCATGCGGCTGGCTGCCTCCGGTGTTGCCGACGCCCGCCGGATTCATGGCGGCGTTGGAGGAAGTAGCATAATACCCGGTGACGTGACCCCACAGATTGGCACCGGCGCCGGAAGCAGTAGGCGGATCAGTGTCATTGCCCGTGGGCGTATGCGTGTGCGCGGGAAGTTCGCTAATGGTAAGCGTGTGTGCCGTCTGTCCCCCCTGTTCTCCCAGCGTGAAGCCGCTGCCAAAGTGATTTGGGATGCGACCCTGAAGGTTAGGCAGGGCAAAGTTTACCCGCCCATCTCCTCCGTAGGTGGTACCCAGAAGCGAGAACAAGGCCTGGTTCTGGTTGATGGGCAGCAACTGGCCGTTGCAGAGCGCCCAGCCCTTGGGTGCAAAATTGAAGCTCACAATCTTGATTTCCGACAAAAAGGGTGTTGACATTTTCTCTCCTTGACGTTTTGCCGGGACCGCAGTCCCTTGGCCGCCAGACAACCTACAGCAACGTTACGTTACGTTTGGCTCGGAAAGATCCCAAACAAAGAAATGATGAAGTTGATCACCAAGTAAGGGACCATGTTGTCATGCGGTTGAGACCCGCCGGTCGATCCGATGGCGTTGGCTCCCATGGCGAGCGTGGGTGCGACGCTGGCGTAGGGTGGATTGGTGGCCAGCTGCGCCCAAACTCCGCCAGCAGGACCAGCTTGCCCGCCCGCTCCGGAGTTGCAAAGCGGCGGATGGCTGTGCGCCGGAATTTGCGATGTGGTGAGCGTGACTGCCTCTACGCCGGCCGCTTGCCCGATGATGTACGACGATCCGCCGCCGTTACCCATGTGGACCGGGACACGGCTCGCCAGGTTAGGAAGGTTGAAAGTTGTCTGTCCGTCACCGCCGTATGTTGTGCCGATCAAATTGAAGAGCACGTCATTTTCGGAGATGGCAAGCGTTTGTCCCTGGCAAAACGCCCAGCCTGCGGGAGCGAAGTTACCGGCAAACATCCGAATTTCGCCTACATAGGGTGTTCCCATTCTGCATTATCTCCTGTCTGTAAAACCGCTGTATGTATTGCGTGGCCCCGCAAGCCCTGCCCGGGCTTGCTGCGTTCTTTTTTTATTGCACGACTAAATTGAAACTGGTTGTAGCGGTAAATCCTGTGCTGGTTGCTGTTATGGTAACCGCAAAAGTCCCTGTCGGCGTGCCAGGAGTTGGCGGGGGGGCTGGTGGCGCTACTCCGCAGCCGGCTATCGCAAGCAGAAGCACCAAGCCGAGTATTATGAGCATGGATCGAAGCTTCACCCGTTTCCTGCGTTGCCCGAAGCCCGCCAGTACCATGCCGAACACAGGAAATACAAACATGGCGTACAGCGATTTTCTTCCGGCTGCGCCGGGACGCGCCGGAGCTAAGAGAGACGCGGTTCCCCTGGTGGTGAAGATTGAAACTGTCATGGCAGTGGGTCCGGGCGTGACTGCAGGATCAATCGAACCCGGACTGAAGTTGCAGGCGGAAGCAGCCGGCAGTCCGCTGCAGCTGAACGAAATCACGCCCAAAGTGGGATCGGGAGCGTCCACGTTGATCACCATGTTCGCGGTATTACCGTGAATTACGGTGACGCTGCCTGACTGAGGCGTCATTATAATTGGCGGCCCCAGTGAAACCGTATCCGTGGCCGTATTGTTTGTTGGATTCACGTCACCGCCGCCGGAAACCACGGCTTTGTTCGTGAACGTGTTTTGAATATTCTTGGGAATATTCACCGTCAAGGTGATTGCAGGATAGCTACTGCCCGAAGCCAGAGCGTCTGCTCGCGTGCAGGTAAGCGTAGCCAGAGTGCAGGTCCACCCAGTGCCGCTGAGAGCGGTTGGAACCGGCGGATTCGTTACTGCCGGCAAAGTATCAACCACGGTCACAGTACCCACTGTGGGTCCGAAGCCTACGTTGCTGACCGTGATTGTCCACACCGCGCCCGTCTGGCCGCGTGTGAAGGTACCAGAATGAGTCTTGGTGATAGCGAGATCCGGAGCAAACACGTCAATTGAAGCAGTAGCCTGATTGCCCGATCCCGCGTTGCTGGAAGTCACGGTTCCAGTGGTGTTCACTTTGTGGCCGCCAGTCGTGCCAACCACATTGACAGAGAAGGTACAAGAGCCGCCTGCCGCAATCGTGCCTCCGGAAAGGTTGACCACGGAGAAGCCGGAGACCGTTCCGGTTGTGATCGTGCCTGCGCCGCATGATCCGGTAAGTCCATTCGGGTTTGCTACCGCAAGACCTGCCGGCAGTGTATCGCCGAATCCGACTCCGGTCAGCGCCACGGTCGCGTTCGGATTAGTAATGGTGAAGCTCAGCGATGTCGAGCCGTTCAATTGAATGCTGGCCGCGCCAAACGCCTTCGCAATGCTCGGAGGTCCGATCACCGTGATGCTCGCCGTGTTGCTGGTCGCGCCAGCGCCGCTCTCAGTCGATGAGATAGGCCCGGTCGTATTGTTCTGCACTCCCGCTGCGATGCCCGTGACATTCAAGCTGATGGTGCATGAAGCGTTCGCAGCCAGAGTGCCGCCCGTCAAGCTGATTGAGCCCGATCCAGCGGCGGCGGTTACCGTGCCGCTGCAGGTAGTAGCCAATCCGTTCGGCGTGGCAACCTGCAAGCCTGCGGGCAGCGTGTCACTGAAAGCGACGCCGGTGAGCGCAAGCGATGTGTTCGGGTTATTGAGCGTGAAGGTCAGTGAGGTGTTTGCACCAACCAGAATGCTGGCCGCCCCAAACGCCTTGGTGATCGTCGGCGGCGTAGCTACAGTCAGATTGGCTGAGGCCGTGTTGCCCGTTCCGCCGTTGGTTGAAGTTACGTTGCCTGTGGTGTTGGTATAGCTGCCTGCCGCTGCGCCGGTTACAGTCACGCTGAACTGGCACTGGCTATTCGCGGCAATTGTGGCTCCGGATAAGGCGATACCAGTTGGAGCCGTCGTCGTCAGCGTTCCACCGCAAACTGTGGCAGAAGCATTGGCGACCGTCAGGCCTGTTGGCAGCGTGTCACTAAATGCCACGCCGGTCAGCGACACTGCGTTAGCTGTGGGATTCGTAATGGTGAAAGTCAGCGAAGTTGTGGCATTCAGGGCGATGTTGCTCGGGCTGAACACCTTGGCAATCGACGGCGGCGCAACGACATTGATGCTGGCTGAGGCCGTTCCGCCTGTGCCGCCTTCGGTCGAAGTCACGTTACCCGTGGTGTTGTTCTGTGTGCCGGCGGCAATGCCCGTCACGTTCACTGAGAACGTGCAGGAGCTGCTCGCCGCAATCGTTCCACCGCTCAGGCTAATCACGTTCGTTCCCGCAGTAGCAGTGATCGTGCCAGCACCGCAGGTTCCCGTGAGGCCGTTCGGGGTTGAGATCACCAGGCCCGCAGGCAGAGTGTCGCTAAACGCAACTCCGGTCAGGGCCGTGGTCGTGTTGTTGTTCTGGATGGTGAAGCTCAGGCTGGTCGAGCCATTCAGCGGAATGCTGGCCGCGCCGAACGCCTTGATAATGACCGGTGGACCGGTCACCGTGATTGATGCATTCGACGTATTGCCCGTGCCCGCCTCAGTTGAGGTTACCTGGACGCTGTTATTCTTCACGCCCGCGGTGGTGCCCTGCACATTGACTGAAACCGTGCAACTGGCGCTCGCCGCCAATGTCCCGGCGGAGAGACTGATGCTTCCCGATCCTGCAACTGCTGTGGCTGTTCCGCCGCAAGTGTTGTTCAAGGCGTTGGGCGTTGCCACTACCAATCCGGCCGGCAAATTGTCTGTAAAGGCAATCCCGGTAAGCGCCAGATTAGTGTTGGGGTTCTGGATGGTGAACGTCAGCGAAGTTGTTCCGTTCAAAGGAATGCTGGCCGCGCCAAAAACCTTGGTGATTGAAGGCGGCGTGGCTACGGTCAGATTGGCTGAAGCTGTATTGCCCGTTCCGCCGTTGGTGGAAGTTACATTTCCAGTGGTGTTGGTATAGCTACCCGAGGCTGCGCCCGTTACCGTCACAGAGAATTGGCACTGGCTGTTGGCAGCGATTGTGGCGCCCACCAAGGAGATACCTGTCGGAGCTGTGGTTGTCAGGGTTCCGCCGCAAACTGTGGCGGAAGCATTCGCCACCGTAAGACCTGTCGGCAGCGTGTCAGTAAACGCTACGCCGGTCAGGGCCACGGCATTGGCTGCTGGATTGGTGATGGTGAACGTCAGAGAAGTTGTGGCGTTCAGAGCGATGCCAGAGGGATTGAATACCTTGGCAATCGACGGTGGCGCAACGACATTGATGGAGGCCGAAGCTGTTCCGCCGGTTCCGCCCTCGGTTGAAGTTACGTTGCCCGTCGTGTTGTTCTGCAATCCTGCCGCAGTGCCTGTGACATTCACGGAGAATGTGCAGGAGCTGTTGGCGGCAATCGTTCCGCCGCTCAGGCTAATCACGTTCGTTCCCGCAGTGGCCGTGATCGTGCCGGCACCGCAGGTTCCCGTGAGGCCGTTCGGTGTCGATACCACCAGGCCCGCAGGCAACGTATCACTAAACGCGACTCCGGTCAGGGCCGTGGTCGTGTTGTTGTTCTGGACGGTGAAGCTCAAGCTGGTCGAGCCGTTCAGCGGAATTGAAGCCGCGCCGAACGCCTTGATAATGAGCGGCGCACCAACCACGGTAATCGAAGCGTTGGACGTATTCCCGGTTCCGCCTTCGGTCGAAGTCACCTGGACGCTGTTATTCTTCACGCCCGCAGTCGTTCCCTGGACATTGACTGAGACAGTGCAGCTTGCGCTCGCCGCCAATGTTCCAGCAGAGAGGCTGATGCTTCCCGATCCTGCGACCGCTGTTGCCGTGCCGCCGCAGGTATTGTTTAACGCGCTAGGCGTTGCCACTACCAAGCCAGCCGGCAGATTGTCAGTAAAGGCAATCCCGGTAAGCGCCAGATTAGTGTTGGGGTTCTGGATGGTGAACGTCAGTGAAGTTGTTCCGTTCAAAGGAATGCTGGCCGCGCCAAAAACCTTGGTGATTGAAGGCGGCGTGGCTACAGTCAAATTGGCTGAAGCGGTGTTGCCCGTTCCGCCATTGGTCGAACTCACGCTCCCGGTGGTATTGGTGTACTGTCCGGATGCTGCGCCCGTTACCGTCACAGAGAACTGGCACTGGCTGTTGGCAGCGATTGTGGCGCCCACCAAGGAGATACCTGTCGGAGCTGTGGTCGTCAGCGTTCCACCGCAAACCGTAGCGGAAGCATTCGCCACAGTCAGCCCTGTAGGCAGCGTGTCTGTGAACGCTACACCAAACAATGAATCAACGTTGGCTGCTGGATTCGTAATAGTGAACGTGAGTGAGGTGGTCGCGTTCAGCGCAATCGTCGAAGGATTAAATACTTTTGCGATTGACGGAGGCGCTTCCACATTCACGCTGGCAGAGGCTGTTCCGCCAGTTCCGCCTTCGGTCGAAGTCACATTGCCGGTTGTATTGGTCTGCTGTCCAGCCGCAATGCCGGTCACGTTCACTGAGAAAGTGCAGGAAGCGCTGGCGGCAATTGTTCCGCCGCTCAGACTGATCACGTTCGTTCCCGCTGTGGCCGTGATCGTGCCAACGCCGCAGGCGCCAGTAAGGCCGTTCGGCGTAGAAACAACCAGGCCTGCAGGCAGAGTGTCACTGAAAGCGACTCCGGTCAGCGCCACTGTGGTGTTGGGGTTCGTAATGGTGAAACTGAGTGAGGTTGAGCCGTTCAACGGAATGCTGGAAGCACCGAAAGCTTTCGCGATGGTCGGGGGAGCTACAACCGTAATTGAAGCATTGGATGTATTGCCCGTGCCGGCATTGGTCGAACTCGCCTGCACGCTATTGTTCTTTACGCCCGCGGTTGTTCCCTGGACGTTGACTGACACTGTGCAGCTTGTGCCCGGAGCGAGCGATGCGCCGCTCAAAGACACGGACGATGATCCAGCGACGGCGGTGGCCGTGCCACTGCAAGTGGTGTTCAGATTGTTCGGAGTGGCTACCACCAGGCCTGCCGGCAGGTTATCAGTAAAGGCAACGCCGTTCAGCGTCAGGTTCACGTTGGTGCTGCTCAGCGTAAACGTGAGTGAAGTAGTGCCGTTCAGCGGAATCGTCGCCGCGCCAAACGCTTTGGCGATGGTCGGCGGATTAATGACCGTAATATTTGCAGACGACGTATTGCCATTACCCGCGTCCGTGGAAAGAATCTGAACGCTGTTGGTGTAGTTGTTGTCCACCGTCCCGGTAATATTCACGGAAATCGTGCAAACTCCAACCGGCGTAAGGTTATTGCTGAAGCTGATGCTGCCTGATCCGGCCACGGCCGTAACCGTGCCTCCGCAGGTATTAGTTACGCCAGGGGTTGCAGCCACTTGCAATCCAACGGGCAGAGTGTCGGTAAAGCTACCGTTGATGGCCACAACGTTTGGATTGTTGATGCTGAAATTCACCGTGGTCGTGCCGTTGACTGGAATCGTGGCCGCGCCAAAGCTCTTGACGATTGATGGCGGCTCCAAAATCACAATGCCGACGTTGGCTGTTCCGCCGCTGGAAGCTCCCAATCCGGCCGTCGCAGTGTAAGTAAATGTGTTGACTGTGGGCGTGCTTGTGATTACGAACGTTCCGTTATAGCCGCCAACGCCTACTCCGGAAATCACAGCCGTTTCGCCCGTGGCGAATCCATGCGCGCCGACCGTTGTTATCGTGGCAGTCGTGCCCGCTTCTGTGGCACTCGAAATCAGGCTGTCCAGGGCCAGGGCCGTGCCCTGGTCCACGGTGGCGGTTGGATTGGCGCGTCCTGACGTGCCACCCGCATTGAAGGTTGCGGTGGCCTGGGCGCTCGCGTTCAACGTCTGCGAGAGCTGTCCAGCCGGAATCGTCCCCAGCGGCCCCGGCGCAAACGTGATTGGCAGTCCGACGATTTCGTTCAGGTTTCCAACCAATGCCGCGCCATTGCCATGGTTGTCCTTGCTCATGTCGCCCGTGAGCGTGGTGCTTCCATTGATCTTGATCTTCTCCTGGCTTGCCTGATGCGTCAGCACGATGAACGGGTCAAAGCAAACCGCGTTCGTATTAACCGGCGCCGGGCAGGTGCCGGCTGCGGTCACGATGGTGCTCGAAGGCACGTTCGTTCCCCACCAGTTGTTCGTCGCCGTTACCTGGTTCCCGCCTGTAGCGGCCGTAACGTTCACAAGATTACTGCTGGCGGGATTGTGCGTCGCGCTGTTTCCCGCAAAACGGCTGAAGTTGATCACAACCGGGCCAATGCCGGTGCCGCCGCCGGTAAAGACTCCGCCGCCGTCGCCCGCCGTGCTGTTCCCGGTGATCGTTACCTTGCTCAGCGTCATACCATCGGAAGCCTGGTTTGCAATGCCGCCGCCGCCCGCATTGTTGGCGGAAGGTCCTTCGTTTCCAGACGTGTTGTTGCTGATGATCGTTCCGCCATCGATTAGCAGCGTTGCCTGGTTGTTAATTCCGCCGCCCATGCCGGTAGCCGTATTCCCTGAGATGGAGCCCCCGGAAATGTGGCTTTGGGGCTGCGTGTGCTGGCCGGAGAAGAACAGTCCGCCGCCCGTAGGAGTTACGGCTCCGGCGGTGTGCGTGTGATTGGTCAGGACCTGGACGTTGCTCATCACAATGTGGGAGCGCGCGTCAATCACGCCGCCGCCGCCATCACCGCAGCAGACCGCCGTCGCGTTGGAAATCGCCGTGGCGTCGTTGTTCTGCACGATCACATTGGTTAAGGTGGCGAAGCCCGTTCCGTTCAGGGTGTTGAACATCGTAAAGCCGCCGCCTTGGCCATCCGTGACTGCGTTGTTCTGGATCGTCACGTTGGTCATGGTCAGGGTTGCATTGCCCGAGCCTGGTGTGCCGTTGCCGCCTGTATCGAAGTCGAAGGCTCCGCCAAATCCATCCTGGAGAGTGCAGCAATCGCCGCGGTTGTTTCCGTTCTGGATCGTCACGCCCGAAACGCTCACCGTAGCATTGGTAAAGGAATCAATGTCCTGGTTGAACGAGATGACCTTGTCCACGCTGGTGGCCAAGGTCGTTCCGCCCTGGATAATGGTTGTGGCCTGTCCCGCGCCGACGATGTTGACCGAATCCTGCACTTCCAGCGTTCCCTGCTGCGACGTGTGGTGGTCCGCCGCATTTCTGGGCCGGGTCAGCGTGTAGGTTCCCGCTGGAACGATGATCGTATCTGTGCCCGTAGCGGCATTCGCTTCAATGATCGCTTCGCGCAAGCTGCACTGGCCGGGCGTGGCGGCTGCGCATGCCCCCGCGCTCAGCGTGTCATTCGTCGTGTTCACCGTAAAGGTTGGGTCGGGCAGCGGCATCAGCACAGAAGGCGCGCTCTCGCCCTGGTGGATCGATAGTATGCCGGCGCGTCCGTCAATGTTGGTGCGCGCGGGAATCGCCACGAGCGGATTGCCTGAATACGGCCGAGAGGAAAGCACTGCCGGAGCAAACGTGGTCGCTCCCGCCTGCACGTCAGGGTGCTGAACCACAGTCAACAGTCCGGTTGAACCATTGAGCACCATCACGTCGTCCATCTGGTGGTCGGAAATTCTGGTGCGGAACAGCACCGGCGGCTGTCCGGCCGCGAATGTCGCTGCGGCATTGATGTCTTCTACGATCTTCCAGCCCGTGGCCGGAAAAACCCTGGACGGCAGCAGCGGGTTTGCTTCTGTGCGCCGCTTGCCGGATTGGCCCAGCGCCTTCAATTCATCGGCACTGTAAGCCCGTGGATCAAACTCGTTATGCGCGGCAATGTGGATCGTGCCGTCTGCAGTCAGCAGCGCCAGTTGCAGCGCCGGGTTGCGATCGATCACAAAAGTACCTACGGCCAGCGCGCTGGCTGTAATCGGCAATGAAACCTGTTGCAGCGTCATCGTCTGCGCGCGCAGGATCTGCACCTTGCCGCCGGCCAAAAACGCCAGATCGTTGCCGCCATCGCCAAAGTCACCGAAGGTCAGGTTGGAAGCCGCGCCGCCCAGGGGAAAGGCCGCTACCGGATCCAGTCCATCCTGGCTGCCGTTGAAAACGGCCAGTTCAGGGCCTGACGAACCGTTAATTCCCAATATCACCTGGCTAAAGGCATTGCCGCGGCCAAGGTTGCCGCCCAGCATCGCCGTAACGCCGCCAGGAAGATCGACTGCTTGTGGCGCTGCGAAATTGCCTTTGCCATCGCCGACAAAAACATAAAGCGCGCTGCCGCCTTTGGCCGCGATCACCAGATCATTGTGTCCGCTGGCGGTAAAATGTCCCACCGCCACAAAGTCTGGATTCATCGGCGTCGCCAGCGTGGAGCTCTGCGCCAAAAATGGCGCCGGGAACTGGCCATGCGCAATCGCCTGAAATGACGCATCGCTTTGCGGCGCAAACGCGTCCAGATTGCCGCGCTGAATGCTGAGGTGCCCACTGTAGCCCACAAGCAGGTCAGCGATACCATCCTCATCCACGTCGCCCGTGGTCAGCGATAAAGGCTGAGCCCCAGCCGGCGCTACAGCTGCATGCCCGTTCAGCAGCGCTGCGCCCGCAGACGCACCGCCTGCCTGCATGGGCAGCTGTTGCCTTTCACCGAGCCAGATTTTTGGCCCGGTCGGCTGTGCCTGCGGCACCTGGATGGGAGCGGCAAGAGCAACTGTTTGCAAAACAAAAACAACGATTACAGCAAGGATGGCAATAGAGCAGACGCGCAAACAAATCCCATGCTTCACGGGACGTTCTCCTGGCACACGCAGAGGTGTGGGTTAAAGGTGGCTGTTCAGGGGGTTACTTCTGTTAATCCGTCGTTAACAGTGACACAAAAAACCGCTTCAATTACCCATAGGGAGACTTTGTAAGTTGATCCTATCCACGTACTCTGCTGCCCAGCTGAATTTTTGTCAAGAGGAAAAGATACCTGTAAGGGCTGAAAGTAATGGTTTTAAGGGCAAATTTTGGCTCTGGGTTATGCAAAACATTTACCAGCGCGGCGGATTACCGCTGGTTTGAAAGATTGAAAATTCCCATTTAAAAAATCGGGTATTTAGGCTATAAACTAATTCCCCCAATCCTTTTTTCCGGTGCCCATCTTCCGGTTTCACAGTTTCCGGGTTCCCAGGTTAGACCAGCAAGAAGTTCGCTAACGTTCGCTAAGGAGAAGGTGAACATGGCAATTTCACGACGGATATTCTTAGGCAGTAGTGTGGCTACAGCTCTCGCGTGTGTTTCTGCGCCATTGGCGGCTCTGGCCGGCGGCGGCAGAGTTTTACCCCGCGAAAATGATTTGCCGAATAGAAATAGCGGTTCGACCGGCAATATCGCCCAAATCTCGGCAAAAATACCCGAAACGCTCGAACAGCGCTATGGCGGCATCGCCAATATTTCCCGCAACTCTTTTGCCGGAGCAATCGGCTCCGCGTTCAAACTCAGCAGCGCTTCCGGAAACACCGCGCCGTTTTGGCTCACGCTGCTTTCGGTAACCGAGCTGAGTGCGCCTGCGGCAATGAATCCTGCATCCATGGCGGTACCTCCTCCTGCAGCCGCCAGGCAGGCAATAAGTACTGACGCGTTCAATCTGGCATGGTTTGGCGGTCCGATTCACAACGTTCAACAGGGGACCTTTTTTGTTGAACACCCGCACCTTGGGCAATTTGCTTTATTTATTGTTCCTGCCGGACCGCAGCAGTACACGGCTATCGTCAATCGCTTGCAGACGAAAACTGTTTTGCCGGTTTAACGCATTCGCACCGAAATTCGTCCTTCCATGGTCTCGACTGGGCCGGCAGGAGGCGTTCGGCTCGTGCCGATGGGTTGTGGATATGGCACTTCCACGCGAATCAAAAATGGCGGAGCTGCACAGTCTGTAGTATTCACCGCTATCGTAGTCTTACCGGGAGCCACCGCTGTTACCAGACCCTCATTGCTCACAGTAGCTACCGTTGGATCATTGGAGAGATATGTCGTCTTCGTGGATCGACTGATGTTTATCTTATTTCCGTCATTGAAGAGCCCATAGGTAATAATTGGAGCGTCATCGCCGACACCGCTGAACTTAAGAATCGCAAGCTCTACCGTCAGAAATTGGGGAGCATCGGGTCTTTCCACATCCACCGAAACCGAGTCGGCATCCACATCAACTCCTGAAGCCGTTCCCGCTGCTGTTATGAGGTGCTTGCCAGGCAAGGCGTCCGGCGCCACCGAGACCGTGAACCGCAGAGGAGACGGTGTGGATTCGCCGAAACTCAAAGCCGCATCGCCCCAGACGGCCATGTTTTGTACGGAAGGATCTGCGGCCAGCGTCACCGTGATCGACTGCCCAGGCCTCACGACTGTCCCTTCAACTGGCGACGTAATCTGCAAGAGCGGCTGCTGAGCATGATCTGTTGCTTCCATCGGTAATCCGAGGAATAAGACTAGGCCGACTATCAGTAGCTTTTCTCCGCGCATCATTACTCTGGAAACTGAATGAGACAGCTTCCTTCATTGATTGTGCCCGCTAGAGTGCAACACTGGAAACGGCACTATTGGTCAAGGTCACGGGTAACGTGATCTATCGCTTAGCTTGCGCATTGCAGCAGCAGGTGAAAGCCCTCTTGCTGGATTACGGTGAACCCGAGCCGTTGAAAAAGCCGCAATGAAGGATTGAACGTTTCCACGTAGATGCTCATGGGTTTGCGGGCTTCTTTTGCTTCCGCCATGATCTGCCCCAGCAGAAAGGAGCCGGCGCCCCGGTTGCGATATTCCGGCAGGAGCGTAATGTCCAGGATGTGAAACTTCTCACCCGAGCGGTCTAGATACAAACGGCCGGCGTCAGTTCCTTCAAGGCAAATAACTTCGTGGGTGGCATGGGGATGCTGCGCCGCATAATGGTTTTTCTGCGCCTCGTACTGCATGCGCACAAACTGCTGCTTCTGCTCTACTGTCCACGGGACCTGCGCCAGTTCCTGCTCGCGCGTGCTGCCATACACTTTCAGCAGGAACTCATTGTCTGATTCCTGCACGGCGCGAAGTGTTATTTTGCCGGCGGCCATCACGATTTGCGAAAGCGATGGAATACCGCTTCATACATCGTTCCGTCTTGCTGATCGGCGGAAATCGGCGTGAGAAAGATTTCGATCTCGCCCAGCTTTTCATGTTCCAGGCGATGGGTGCGCTGGTCCAGCCGCGGCCGGAATGGACCGCGAAAAGAGAGTGAGAACAGCTCCATCTTCGGCGACTGGTTGGTCTCGACTACATCCGCCAGTTCGAGCGTGACCGGCTCATTATTGTCCTGATGGACTTTAAATTGACTGTGCAGATGCTCGCGGAAAAGCTTTGCGTTCAAATCGTCCAGAGGCGTGGGCATAGGGAACACACAGCCTATGCAACACGTTCGCCAGTGTCAACTACTGAGCGGCTTTCGCTAATTTAGCTGTGCCCGTTTTTGCCGCGACGCCCTGCCGAATGGTAAATGCGACTTCAGGATAAGTGGCCGCGACTTTCAAGTTTCCGCCGCGAGAAAGCGCAGCCGGAGCTTTCAGCCCCGCAACGCGATGCCCGGTCGCCTGATCGGTCAGAAAGAACATCAGCGTCGCATTATTCGATAGCGAACTCCACAGCGGATCGTTGGTGAAGTCAGGCAAGTCCATGACAAAACTTCCGTCCGCATCCACCGTTGCCTTGGTCACGGCAAGAGGAGAGATTGACAGGCCAGGAACGGAAAAGAATTTTCCCGCCCAGCGCACCACGTACATTGATTCCACTTGCAGCACCTGCCCGCCGGGAGGCAGCGCAACTTTTCCGCGCAATTCAACAGTCGGCAGCTTTTGGCACTGGAAGTCGCCCTGCCGTGTGCTGCTCGCCAGATCCTGGGACGTAAAGGTTATGAACTGGCAGCCCGGCGCGTAGGCAATGGCATTGAATGTCTTTGGCGTGCGCCCTGCGGAGTCGGCATGAATCACCAGTTTGTCACTGCCCGCCGCTGCCGCCGTCGATGACCAGCGCACACCTGACTCGTCAGTGAGAAAATAACGCACCTGAACGTCTTTGGCCGTGGTGGGCGGCGCAACCGAGATGGTGAAGATCGTATCCGCTGGATTGGATTGCGCTGCAGGAGTTCCAGTCTGAGCTGTGAGGGAACTTCCCGCAAGGGACAAAATAAAAACAAGAAGAAAACCGCGTGCTACTGCTGGCATATCCGTCAAAACCTCTGGCGACATTATCTCTCAAATAAAGATTTGCAACTCAGGAATTCTGCTCAAAAGGTACTTAGGAAGAGATGATTACGATTGCGGGTGGGGACACTTACACCTTATATAGGCACCTTTATATAATATAGGCACCTTTATATAGGGCGTTGACTCTCTTTAGCGACCTGTAGACGGCACTAAGCGCTTACATGACGCTCGGCGCGCCGATCCCCATCAACTCAAGGCTCTGAATCAGCGCACGACGCACTACTGCCGCAGTCGCCAGAAGAAAGCCTTTCTTTGCCTGGTCGTCTTCCGTGAGGATGTGGTGCTTGTGGTAGAAGTTGTTGAACTGCTGCGCCAGTTGGAACGCGAACTTGGCCGCATACGCGGGTTCAGTCGTAGAGATGCACTGCTCAATCATGCTGGAAAGCTGCCCGGCTCGCAGCCACAGCTCCCACAATTCGTCATCTTCTTTCAGAAAACGTAAATCAATCTTGCCGGCAAGAATCTCTTCCGCGCTGAGGCCGGCTTTGCGGAAGATATTTGTGGCGCGGACAATCGCGTACTGCGCATAAGGCCCGGTTTCACCCTCAAAGCTCAAAGCTTCCTTGAAGTCGAACGCGATCACCGATGTCTTGGTGAACTTCAGCATGAAGTAACGCAGCGCACCGATAGCAATCTGCGAAGCGATCTCATGCCGCTCCTGCTCGCTCATCTCCGCGTGTCTCGAGTCCACTTCCTTTTGTGCCGCCGCGATCAGAGAATCGAGCAAGTCATCCGCCTTTACGCCAAAGCCTTTGCGTCCTGAGACCTCGATATAGGAGCGCTTCTGGTCTTCTTCGGAAACGTCATAGCCCAATTCCATGGCGCAGCGCGGCGTGAGCGCCACCATTTCATAAGAAAAGTGGTGGTAGTCTTCCGCCTGCTCGGCGTAACCAAGTCCGCGAATCGCTTCAATTACGTTGTTCTGCGGATCAGCCTGGCGCGAGTCAATCACGTTATATATGGCATTCACGCCGCCAAAATGCGGATGCTCTTTTTCGCCCGACTCTGCCGATATCCAGACCTGACGGCCGTTGGGATAGCGATAGAAACGCTGGTAGCCGAAGTCGCGCCCCAGCAAACCGAACTTCCATAGATGGTAAGCAATGTCTTTGCCGACGTAAGTCACCGTGCCGTTGGAGCGCACGATTACCTTGGCGTCTTCGTCCGGGCCTTCTTTGTTCTGATCATCTTTGGCTTCAGGAGCATCTTTGTCCTCGGCTGCGGCTTGCCGTTTGGCGGTTTGCGGAGAGACCGCCCGCTTCATCACCCAGCAGCCTTTGTTCTTGCCTTCGGTCTCGAAATACAGCACGCCCTTCTGCTTTAACTGCTCAAACGCCGACTCCCAGAAATGCAGATGAAGAATCTCGCTCTCTTGCGGCAGAAAGTCATATTCAATGTCCAGCCGCTGCATGGTTTCCAGATGGCGGCGAATGATGGCGGTCGAAACCAGTTTTCCGATATCAGCCGCTTCATTCCCTCCGCGCTCAATATCGTGCAGCGTTTGCAGCCGAAGCTTCAGGTTCTCCTTGCTTTCCTCATACCACTGCGAAACGCGCGCGTAGAGGTCCCAACAGTAGTAGTCGAATGAACTGGGCGGCGGCCCGGCAGCCGCGATCAGCTTCTCAATCTCGCTCTTCCCTTTTTTCTCCAGATACAAAAATCCCACAACCACGTCCGCTACCTGAACGCCGGTGTTGTCGATATAGTTCTGCACATCCACCCGCGCGCCGGCAGCCTGAAGCAGGCGCACAAACGTATCCCCCAGAACGGCATTGCGCAGATGCCCGATGTGGGCCGCTTTGTTGGGATTGATGCTGGTGTGCTCGACAAGGATCTTTTTGCCGCTGGCGGAACCGGGCTGCGCTGCGCCGGGATCAAGCAGCAGTCGCGCGGCTTCCTGGCGGTTGATGCGCGCATTGATGTAGCCCGCACCGGCGACTTCAAATTTTTCAAAGCCCGGAACCTGTCCGAGCGCCGCAACAACCTCTTCCGCAATCTTGCGCGGCGGCTTGCGCAGCTTCTTGGCCAGCTCAAAGCTCAGCGGCAGCGCGTATTCTCCCAGTCCTACATTAGGAGGCTGGTCAACCACGATGCGAGGCAATTCAACATCATATTGCTGCTTCAAAAGGTCGCGAACCCGTTGGATAAGCTGCTGCTGTAGTTGCAGGTACAAGTGTTTGCCTTTGCCTGGATGTTCAGCGGTTGGGGCTCATTTCAAGCCGTAAGTTGCTGACAGAAAAGGTGATTATAGCAAACACAGGACTCTGGGCCGGTTTGACGGCAAGGCTTACTAAACCTATGATGAAAGTTTGCGCCTGATTGCGGGCGCCGGTCTGAAGTCTTGCTCAAATCGTTGCTTTTATGCGCATAGCCTACCTAGAGTGCTTTTCCGGAATCAGCGGCGACATGTTTCTGGGCGCCCTGCTTGACGCCGGAGTTCCGCCCGAGGTCTTTACCCGGACGGTGGAAGCCCTGGGCGTGGACGCGCGTCTGGAGATCGCGCGCGTTAACCGCAGCGGCATCAGCGCTACCAAGCTTGATGTAATCGCCGCCGGCGAAAAAGAGCTTCCGCGCGAAGAGTTCTGGCAAGAAGCAGTCAGCACTAAAGCACTCAGCACTCAGCCGTCAGCATTCGGTCCGGCAAAATCTTCGCCTGGGACACATTCGCATGGTCACGCAGAGGAACATTCGCATTCCCATGCCCACTCCCACAGCCATGATCACGAACACTTACATAGCGACGGGGAACTGCACAGCCATGCAAATGAGCACGGTGAGCACTCGCATTCCGAGATACCGCCGGGGGCGGCGGTGCCACATGAGCATGACCACAGCCACGACCACGCGCACTCGCATCGCGGACTGAAAGAAATTCGCCAGATCATTCAGGCTGCAAGCATCAGCCAATCGGCAAAAGATAGGGCGATCAGAATTTTTGAGGCGCTGGGCGCGGCGGAAGCCAAGGTCCACAACACTGACATTGAAAAGATCCATTTTCACGAAGTCGGCGCGATTGACGCCATCGTTGACATCGTCTGCGCTTCAGTCGGCGCGGAAGCGCTGGGCGTGGATGAATGGGTCTGCTCTCCGCTCAACGTCGGCGGCGGAACGGTGGTTTGCGCGCACGGCGCATTTCCCATTCCCGCGCCAGCGACACTGGAACTGCTGAAGCACGCTCCGGTCTATTCTGGAGAAATCCAGAAAGAGCTGGTCACGCCCACAGGCGCAGCCATCGTAAGCGTGCTGGCATCGCGCTTTTCACAGTTCCCTACAATGAAGACTGAAAAGATCGGCTATGGCGCGGGCACTCGCAACTTCAAGAACTCGCCCAACGTTCTTCGGCTGACCGTGGGTGATACGGCGGAGCAGCATGAGTCACCATTTCCCGTGGAAGAGATCACCATCCTTGAGGCCAATGTAGACGACATGACGCCGCAGGTCTTTGCCTATGTGATGGAGCAGGCGCTGCAGAACGGCGCGCTGGACGCGTTCGGCACTCCGGTGCAGATGAAGAAGAGCCGCCCCGGCATGCTGCTGACGGTGCTCTGCCGGACTGAAGACAGCCAGCGCCTTGTGAAATTTATTTTGGCTGAGACCACTACGCTCGGCGTAAGAATGCGGCGTGAAAGCCGCGCGGCGCTCACGCGTCGCCACGTGAGCGTAAGCACCAGGTGGGGCAATGTTCGCATGAAGCTGGCCAACCTGAACGGCAGTATCAGCAACTATGCTCCCGAATACGAAGATTGCCGCCAGATCGCTAAAGAAAAGAAAGTGCCATTAAAAACCGTGATGCAGGAAGCCATTAAAGTTTATCTGGAAAATACCAATGGATAAGGGCAGCCAGAAGTTTTACATTACAACGCCCATTTATTACGTGAACGCACGCCCGCACGTGGGGCATGCATACACCACGCTGGTGTGTGACGCCATTGCGCGCCGCAAGCGCATGCTGGGCTTTGACACCTACTTTCTTACCGGGACGGACGAGCACGGCCAGAAGATTGAGCGCTCCGCCCAGGCCGCGGGCAAGACGCCCAAGCAGTTCGCGGATGAGGTTTCCGACCTGTTCCGCTCGCTATTTGGAAAGATGAACATCTCCAACGACGATTTCATACGCACCACCGAGCCCCGCCACAAAGCCGGCGCGCAGGAGTTATGGAAGCGCATCCAGGAGAAAGGCCACATCTACAAGGGTACATATTCAGGGCAATATTGCGTCTTTGATGAGTTGTATGTTGATTCCGTAGGCCCCGGCGCTCCATGCCCTGAGTGCGGACGTCCCACCGAGACGGTGAGCGAAGAGAACTATTACTTTAAGCTTTCTGCGTTTGCTGACCAACTGCTTGCTCACTACCAGCAGAACCCGGGATTCATCCGCCCGGAAACGCGCCGCAACGAGGTCATTGCCTTTGTGAAGAGCGGCTTGCGCGATCTCTCTGTCAGCCGCAGCACTTTCAAGTGGGGTATTCCCGTCCCCGGCGATCCCAAGCATGTGATGTATGTCTGGCTGGACGCGCTGAGCAATTACTGCACCGCCGTTGGACTGGGATCGAAGGATGAAGCCGAGCAGAAAAAGTTTGAACGCTACTGGCCAGCCGACGTTCACATGATCGGCAAGGAAATCATCCGGTTCCATTGCGTTTACTGGCCCGCGTTTCTGCTGGCTGCCGGTTTGCCGCTCCCTAAATCGGTGATCGCTCACGGCTGGCTGCTGTTTGAAGAGAGCAAGATGTCGAAGTCGCGCGGAAATATTGTGCGCGCTGAAACTGTGATTGACGTAATGGGCAATGACGCGCTGCGTTATTTCCTGCTGCGTGAAGTGGTCTTTGGTCAGGACGGTGGGTTTAGCTTTGACGCGCTGGTGCAGCGCTACAACTCCGACCTGGCGAATGATCTCGGCAATCTTTCAAGTCGTACTTTAACCATGATCAACCGTTACTTTAACGGTTCAGTTCCCTATCCCTCACCCACCGTGGCGCGCAAAGCCACGGATGATGTGATCAAAGAGCACGCGCTCGCGGTAATCCAGGAATTTGGCTTGCTGTTCGATGACTATCAGTTCTCTCGCGCGCTTGAGTCGGCCTGGTCATTGATTGGCGCGGTCAACAAATATCTGGTCGATGAAGAGCCCTGGATCGTTGCCGAAAAAGAAGGTGAAGAGAACAAGTCGCGTCTGGCGACGATTCTTTATACGGCGGCGGAAGCGTTGCGCGTAGTTACGGCGCTGGTGCATCCGGTACTGCCGGAATCCACGGCAAAAATCTGGACACAGCTTGGGCTGGGCGAGATCAGCAAATTCAACCTTGGCGAACTTAAGTGGGCGCAGCTTCCGCTGGGCGGCAAGCTGGGCAAAGTGGAACCCGTGTTCCCGCGCGCCGACAAAACTTCAATCGAGAGGATGCAACAGATGGAACAGGAGCGCGCAACGCAGGCTTCTTCCACTACGTCATCATCAACCGCCAGAGCTGCAACCCCTGCACCCGCAGGAGAAGGCGCTCGCGCGGGACAACCCGCAACACAGGCCGCTCATGGCCCAACCGATGCCACGCCTGCGGCAAAAGCCGCGCCGCCCGCTGCTGCTGCGGCTGCCGATGGAAAAATTTCTATCGACGATTTCATGAAAGTGGAGCTTCGCGTTGGCCAGGTGAAAGCCGCGGAAAAAGTAAAAGGCGCTGACAAACTATTGCGACTTGAAGTCGATATAGGAACGGAAGTGCGTCAGCTTGTCGCGGGAATTGCTCTGGCTTACAAGCCCGAAGAACTGATTGGACGCAAAGTGGTGATCGTGGCTAACCTTCAGCCGCGCAAGCTGCGCGGGCTGGAATCCAATGGCATGATCGTGGCTGCGTCTGTCGGCGAAGATGGCAAGCCTGTGCTGGCTGGATTTCTGGAGGATGTGCCGGTAGGGGCAAAATTGAAATAAATTTTTGATAGCAAACGTGTGCTGCGATGATGTATCTATTGCTAGCTCAACTCGTTCGATAAAGGCTGTTATTGGAAGATCGCTAACCCATGATTTCGAGTTGGAGTAATCTGTCCATTTGTTAAGCACTCGCCGCATGCCTCGGCATTGCCCCTATCACACTTGCTACAGATTTGTTGATATATTCAATTCTTTTTGCCAAGCTTGGATGCAATGAAAATAGGTTAACAGTTGTTGATTTAGATAGAAACTGCAAGCCACGGATTAGGTCATCACCATTTCCATAGATGATTGCTTCAGTATCTGCCAATCTTTCAGCTAACCAGCGATCTCTGCGCAAACTCAGTAGCAATAATGCGAGAAACCCAACGCCAACAATAGACCCAACACTAGAAATCAATACATCTGTCCGCTGATCAGCAGATGAAAGAGCGGTATCAAGCTCCATTAGTGCTGAGTCTCGCTGAATGTCCAGAAAGGACTTGTTGAGATCTATGTCGGCATTTGGTGTCGCTTTTATCTTAGTTAGCGCCGTGCTGTAATCTAAATTTACTTGGGTTCTCGCCTTGTCAATCTCTTGTCTAGCATTACCGTATTGAACCTGCGCAACGACCATTAGTATTAAGGCTAAGGCTAATGCTAGTCCCCTGATCGGTATTGCGATTCGCGTCAAAACATGCCAAAAGACGCTTGCAAAGGCCCATGATTTAGCATCTCCGTGAGCTACGTGAGCTAATTCGTGTTGCATACATGCTCGGGCAGCAGCTTTATCAAAATTTGCGAGCTTAACGAATGAGAGTGGGATCTCAATCTCATTTCCATTCTTCGTAACATGAACACTTGGGCCACCGCTTAGTTTTCGCTGATTCACGTAAAAATAAACGGCCTCAGGCTTTATGCACATTCGTTGCATAAATGGGTGGCTCATTTCGGCGAGAAGGTCAGCCAAGACAGGAGGCACAATGACACATCCAGGTCTCGAACTTAGCGGCCTCCTTGCTGCCTTATATAACCGCATGAACCAAACAAACCCATATGAAATGAGACAGAGGCCCAGCAATGCGAAGCCTTTTTCAATTAGATTGCTTTTTTGATTTGAGATCGTGTAAAGGCTATATGGGATACTTCCGAAAGCTCCTAGAATATTGGTAAAAGTCAAAATGCGTGTTGCAATAGCATTTCTTTTAAGAGATTTGAGACCTTTTTTAAGATCTTCCTCAACCGATTTGTTAGGCCCCATTTATTTGTCCCTTTTTTGCAATGACTGCAGCATATTTGTCACCAATGAATTCGGCTTTGCTTTTCGGCAACCCAGCTCGGACTAGATCTTTCGTGAGCTTTTGTTTGAGTTCGGCGTCGTCCTTCTGCCGACTACCGGACCATGCAATAACGGTAGTCAAAAATCCGAAAGTGGCTGATAGCAATTTCACAAATTCAAGCACATCAGCTGCGGCACTCGCACTTAAGAATCCGAATTCTGCAGGGTTCGCTTTATCCGTTTGTTGGCTGTTTGCAATTATTCTTGTTGCACACTCTTCGGCGCCCAAATTATAAGCAATTAACTCTTCCGGTATTTCGGCTTCAATAATTGGACGCACGACTGCAATCAGGGTATTTGCGGTAATCTCCATGCTTATCCTTTCGGATAGTAAAAGAAGGGGGTGAGTGGAAGTATAGCTCAAAATTTATCGAAAGCAAGCTCATTCGGATTCATTCTTGTGCCAGACCAGCGATGAGAAATATCCGTAACTTATTTTGCCGATTCACGTTGGATAGGCTTCGATGTTCTTTTCCGTCTGTCGGCTAACTTGATGGCTACCTACTTTCACTGGCATCATTGATATTTGGATGCAAAAGGCCTATGTACATCGATTCACACGCCCACGTTGAAGGGCACAAATTCGATTCTGACCGCGCCGATATGCTGACCCGTGCTCGAGAAGCCGGGCTGGAGCGCATCCTCGCTATCGGCAGCGGTACTGGTCCGGGAACATACGACTGCGCGCTGAAGATTGCCGAGCAGCATGACTGGATTTTTGCCAGCACAGGATTGCATCCGCATGAAGCCAGCGTGGCGACGGAAGCTGATTACGCTGAGATGGCTCGTCTGGCAAAACATCCAAAGCTGATTGCCTGGGGCGAGATCGGCCTGGATTATTTTTATGACCACTCACCGCGCGACGTGCAGAAAGAAGTTTTCCGCCGCCAGATGGAACTAGCCGCAACGGCAAAGCTGCCGATCATCATCCATTGCCGACCGAGCAACAACAGTGAAAATGCATGGGATGACGCTCTGGAGATGCTGCGCCAACACTGGACGCCGAGCGGGTTACCGGGAATCCTGCACTGCTTTACCGGCGAATGGAAGCACGCGCAAGCCGCGCTGGATTTTGGCTTCTACATTTCTTTTGCCGGAAATGTCAGTTTTCCCAAAGCGGAAAACATTCGCGACGCCGCAAAACAAGTTCCGCTTGATCGCATGCTCATCGAGACTGACTCGCCCTATCTTGCGCCGGTGCCGCATCGTGGCAAGCGCAATGAGCCAAGCTTTGTGGTGAACACCGCCGAAGCAATTGCGCAGTTGCGCGGGATGACCAAAGAAGAAATCGGCAAGCAGACAGCCGAGAATTTTTATCGCCTTTTCCCAACCACCAAATAGGAAACAACTAATGTTGGGACGGCTCATTCAATCCCAACTGCCATGAAAGAAAAGCCATTTTGAGGGAGAGTTCATCCACAATCTGGCTGAAAGGCCGCCCACCGGAATGGCCAGCCTTGTTGTCATAGAGCAAAAGCACCGGTCGGCCTGACGCCGTGTCGGCCTGCATGCGCGCGGCCATTTTGCGTGCCTGCTCCGGAGGCACCCGGGTATCCGCATCACCACTCGTGAGCATGAATGCCGGATACTTTGTTCCCTTGGTCACATGCTGATACGGCGAATAGGCATAGAGAAACTTGAACTGCGCGGGATCAGCGGCGTTTCCGTACTCCAGCAACGCAGGCGGATTGTTGTTCCTGGTGAATTTGTAATAGCGCACCATATCGAGATCGGGATGATCGCAGATAACGGCGCGGAACAGCTCCGGACGCTGCGTGGTCACGGCCCCCATCAGAAGTCCGCCATTGCTTCCGCCCCAGATCGCCAGCTTTTCCGGGTTGGTGTATTTGTTGGCGATCAGCCATTCCGCCGCCGCAATGAAATCGTCAAAGACATTCTGTTTCTTTTCCAGCATTCCGGCTTTGTGCCAGGCTTCGCCAAATTCTGACCCGCCACGCAGGTTGGCTACAGCGTAAATGCCGCCCTGCTCCACCCACCATGCGGCGGAGTTGTTGAAGTTGGGCGTTAGGCTGACGTTGAAACCGCCATAACCGTAAAGGATGGTTGGTGTCTTGCCGTCAGGCTTGAGGCCTTTGCGATGCACCAGGAACATTGGGACACGCGTCCCGTCCTTTGACGTGTACCAGACCTGCTCCATCTCGTAGTCATCGGACTTGAACGGTATGGGATCACGGAACCACAGTTCACGCTTCCCTGACGAAGCCGCGTAACGATAGATGGACAGCGGCGTCGTATAGGACGAAAAAAAGAGAATGCCTTCGTCGCTCTCCGGGCGGCCAAAGATGCTGGCTGAGCCAGATGATGGCAGGGCCACCTCGCCCAGAGGCTTGCCTTGGAGCGAGAAAATCGCAATGCGCGACGTAACGTTGTGCAGGTAGGTGACAAACAGTTTGCTGCCAATAACGCTGAAATTTTGAATAGCGTCGTCAGTGGTGGGAACAAGCTCCTTCCATTTGTCGGGCTTCGGATCGCGCAGGTCAATCTTGATAATGCGTTTCCTCGGGGCCTGCCAATCCGTTTCCACAATCAATGAATCGCCGACAAATTGCGGGGTGAAGTGGCCGTCAAGGCCCGTAATGAGCGGGTGCACCGCACCCTTTTTCTCCAGGTTCTGGATGAACAGGTCATCCTTCGCCCAGCCTGCCGCCACGTGGATCAGCAGATAGCTTCCGTCGCGGGAAACTTCAGGAGAGATCCATGTATCGGGTCCGTAGTCTTCGCCGAACACCAGCGTGTCTTTCGCCGGATCGGAACCAAGAGCGTGATAGTAAATTCGTTTTCCAATGTCGCGCTTGCCCAGCGAATAATAGAAGCCGCTCAGGTCTTTCTTCCATGATGCGCCCAGGTACAGAGCCCGTGGCAGGATATCGGGCAGATCATGGCGAGTCTTCAAGTCCATGATGTGCAGTTCAATCTCGTCTTCTCCGCCGTGCCGCACGGAATAGAGCATCAGGCCTCCGCCTGTGGTGATGTCTTGAATGGCTACGCTGGTGGTATGGTCTGGGCTCATCGGAAGCGGATCGATCAGCAGTTCGTCTGGCCCATTTGGACCCTTGCGGCGGTAAATGCTCGGCAGGTCCTGGTCTGCTCCCTTCCTGGTAAAAAAATAATAGCCGCCTTCCTCGTCCGGAGCGCCCATTGTGTCATGGTGGAACATCTCCATGAGCCGTTTGTGTGCTGGCTGGCGCATGGGCAAGCCATCAAGAAGCGAATGCGTGTAAGCATTCTCCGCTGCCTCCCATTTTCGCGTCTCCTCACTGTCCTGATCTTCCAGCCAGCGATAAGGGTCCACAATCTCTACGCCGTGAATCGTCTCCTTCACGTTGTCCTGCCGCGCCGCGGGTGGAGCGGGCGTCTGGGCAAGCGCCATCCGCGCACCACAGCCGATAAAGAGACTAAGGAAAACAGCGAGACGTTTCACTTGGCGGCAGATGATCATGGAAATCATTCTTATTTTGCTGGCGCCGAGTTATCTGCCGCCGGTTGCGGCACTTTTTTCGTCCCTGCAAGTTCTGCCGCAGTCTGCATAATGTTGCGTTTGGAGAACGGCCCAAAGAATCCCCAGCATGTTGCTGTAGGAACTGATGGCTTCTTATCTGGCGATGCGGCGGGGCAATCTTTCCCATACTTTTCCTGCAGCTGCGGCAGTACCGCATCGACGAGCGCCTGGTCGGTCTTCCCCGCAGCCTGTGCCTTCGCCACTTCGTCACGCAACGCGACTAGATAGTCGTGGAAATCGCGAACATCGGCCACGGTGGCAACATCGCCATGCCCGGAGACAAACGTTCCCGCAGGATGGTCGGCCAGCAACTTCTCCAGCGTTTTCACCCAATCGCTAGTGGTGGCGTCAATCAGGTTCGGCAAATGCTTCTGCCAGACCAGATCGCCGGCAAAAACCACGTCGGCGTCCGGCACTGTCACCACGGAGTCGCCGCCGGTGTGGCCCAGCATGTAGCGGACTTGAACTTGCCGTGTGCCCAGATAAATATCCACGGCGTCACTGTAAGTTTCATCCGGCAGCACCAGCGCTTCCACCATGGCTTTTTGCTCCGGCTTTGGATTGGGGCCGAAAAACTTCAGATTCTCCGTCCGCAGCCAGCCACGCAAGTTGCGCTGCGCAAGGATCGTCGCTCCGGCTTGGGCAAATACGGCATTTCCGCCGGTGTGGTCCAGATGGTAATGCGTGTTCACCACAAAGCGAATCGGCAGGTTCGTGATCTTGCGGATTTCTGCCAGCAGATCGCGCGCCGGGGCAACGTCTTCAAACGTATCCACCACCACCACGCCATTGTTGCCGATAATAAATCCGGCATTGCTGCCGGCTTTTCCGCCGTCCGTGCCAATAGCGGCATAAATACCGTCTCCCACTTTCTTCACGGTAAAATCGGCGGAGTCAGCGAAAGCAGCGATCGAGCAAAAGGAAAAAAGAGCCAATAAAAGAACAGTTGTTCTGGTACGCATGCCGAGGATGTTAACATCCCTCGCCCTGCAAAAACAGATTTGTTACGATGGGGTTGCGGCCCTAACGGCAGCTTCCCGGGCCAGAATGCAATCCAATCGGCTTCAGAATCCGTACTCCTATGAAAGCGAGAGAATGCGCGTGAGCGGCACGCAGGCGCCAAACCATAAGGACGACGCGGCCTTGATCGCCCGCATTCGCGTGGGGGACCAGAGCGCCATGGCCGATCTTTATGACCGCTACTCCGGAGTGGTGTATGGGGTCGCGCTTCGCGTACTCACCAGTACCGCCTCCGCTGAGGACGTGGTGCAGGAAGTGTTTCTCCAGTTGTGGCGCAACCCGCAGGCCTTTGACGCTGATCGTGGACGCCTTGCGCCGTGGCTTGCGGTAATCGCCCGCAACCGCGCTATCGACCTTTTGCGTAAACGCCCCCCGGAAGATGACATTGACGAAATGCCAATCTCCACCGGAGTCGATCTGGAGGATGCGGCTTCCCAGAAACTTGTGGTCGATAAAATCCGTGGCGTTCTGGGCGGCCTGCCGCAAGACCAGCGCAAAGCGTTGGAAATGGCATTTTTTGAGGGCATGACTCATTCGGAAATTGCCGGAAAAACCGGCGATCCACTGGGAACGGTCAAGACGCGCATCCGCACCGGCCTGCTGGCTTTGAGAAAAGTATTGGCATGAACGCGCATCCACAATTCGCTGAAGCGCTGGCGCTTTACGCCATGGGCGCGCTCGATAACCCGCAGGATCTGGCCGCCGTGCAAGCCCATCTGGGGACGTGTGGCGATTGCCGTCGCGAACTGGAAGCTTTGCGCGCGGATACGGCGCTTCTTGCCCTCTCAGCCACCGGGCCGCAGCCTCCCGCGCGTTCACGCGATCGGCTACTGAAAGCTGTGGCGGCGGAGCCGCGTGTGGAAAGAAGAAACCAGCAGCGCTATGCTCTTGGCCATTTGCGCCGCCGCTGGGTCACCATTGCCCCGGTCATGATGATGCTGATCCTGGCGGTCTTCAGTATTTTGTTGTGGCGCGACCTTCGCAATACCCGCCAAGCTCTCAGGCACACGCATGCGCAGTTGGAACAGATCCAGTCGGATTTGGCGCGGACGAATACAGAACTTGCTGAAGCCAAGATGGTCCGTGATCTGCTCCACGCCCCAGACGCATGGCCCCTGACTCTGGTCAGCAAAAAGACGCCGCCTCAGCCGCAGATCAAGACTGTATATTCCAAGCAGCAGGGCGCATTGCTGCTGATGGCCAACAATCTGACTCCGCTGCCGGAAAACAAAATCTACCAGGTCTGGTTGCTCCCCGCCGATGGCGGAGCGCCAATGTCTGCCGGATGGTTCAAAGCCGACAGCAAGGGCAATGGCATGATGTTCCACAAAATGTCGACTGGGGTAATTGCAAAAGGCTTTGCCGTGACCATTGAGAACGCAGGCGGCAGCCAGACTCCCACCATGCCCATTGTGATGGAGCCCGCAGGCTAAACCCAGCCCGAATTAGCCACATTTTCGGGCGTTTATCTTCCTACGTCTCTGCCGCCGTTTCTCGTCAATTGCCATCCTGAGCGAGTATGCGGGAGCTGTGCGACGGAGGGCGAGTCGAAGGACCCCGAGAATATTCCTGCCATACAGATTCAAGGCGTTCTCTTAAATGTATTTTTCATCGCCAGCCGTTGCAGCCGCGACATAACATCAATCCAGGTAGCTCTCGGTAGAACTACGTGACGCAAATGGCAGGGGAGATTGGGCAAAGACATCCTCTTCGTCCCACCCACATGCACATCCGTCCCACTCTGGCTCACGTTCTTGAGGGACCACAGTCAATACTCTGACTGCGCGCACCTTCCTCTTCAGGAGATCACGTGACCACAAAGCATGGTTTGCTGGTACGTCTTATCACCTTGTCTTTCGCCGGCCTTCTTTTCATCGCGAATATCAAAGCGTATGCGCAGGACGCTGCTGCGCAGACCAAAGGTGAAATTGAGCGCCTGCAGCAATCGTTGAAAGCGCGGCCCATTCAAAGCCCTGATCTCGCCGACCTTGGCAAAAGGATTGAGCAGCGCCTCCAGGAAGCTGATTCCGCACGCTCTGCCGGCCACTTGTACCTGAGCTTGGAAAATCTGGGGCAGGCGGAAGACTATTTTCAGGCCGTAAGAACAATTGAAGCCAAAGCTGACGCCGTCAAGGACAACTTGCCCGCCTTTGAAGCCGAATGGGGCAAAGCCAGCCTGGAATATGCTGCGCTGGATAAACAAGCGCGGCAGCGTAATTGGAACCGGTTCCCGGCGGCGGTCCGCGCACTCTCAGAATCCGCGCAAGGCCGCACGATTCCTTTGCTGGAAGGCAGTCGCGGCTTTGCCACGTCCACCAAGCCGCAAGACGGCCTGGCGTATATGGGTGAGGCGAAAGGAGAAGCGGCGTACGCCGCTTTTCTCTATGGCCTGAGCATTGCACGGAAAGGCTCCCCGTTTCCACTGCGTTCGGTGCTGCCTGAGTTGGAAGCGCTTCAGGAAAAAACAAACGCCGCTTTCCAGCCGCCGCGCTCCATTGATATGCATCCGCGCTTTATCAACCTCAACGCCACGCTTAAGTTCGCACGGGAACTTGATTCATCCAAGGCATACGCTGGCGCGCTCTATCAATATCTGGAAGCTGTGCGGAATTTCGGCATGCTCGACCCTGTTGTCCCTGACGATGCCAAACAGTCTGCGCTACGCAGTCAGGTGGCGGAAGAGCTGAAGAAAGTCTCGGCATCGAAGCGCGATGACTCAATCGCCCAGGCATTTCTGGAGCGTGCCCAGGGATGGCTCAACAAACCGGACAGCGCTGCGCCGTCCCCGGACGAATGGCGAGCCGTTCAGGTCATCCTGCAGCAGGTGTTGCCCGCGTATTACGCTGCGCTCAAGCCGGCAGCGCCACTGCAACAACGAGCGGCCAGGACCGCCACGCTCACTCTGGTCCGCTGGCCTTACACTTGAAACATCTCCGACCCAGCAAGTTTGCTGGCCCAGGAAGTTGCGGCAAAGTACGCCGGAAAAGTCACGTTCGTCAGCGAAAACTTTGGCGATTCCAAACTGGCCGACCGCTTCGGCGTAAAAGGCTATCCCGCAATATTTTTGGATGATGTCCTGATCGCCGCGCCGCGCGACTTCGGCTACTTCGGCGAAAAAGAAGGTACAGGTCGTTACGCACCGTGGCGCAACGCGGACAACCAGGCAAAATTCAAGCATGACCTGACCCGGATGATTGATCTGATTCTCGCGGGTAAAAAAGACGTCGTTAGCCGCGAGCGTGCGGGAACCAGCACAAGCATGGCCGCTATCGCTTCGCTGCCCAAATTCACGCTGACTGATCTTGGTGGCAAGCCGCTCACCGCTGAAGATGCCGCCGGACGCGTTGTGCTCGTGGAATTCTGGGCCACGTGGTGCCCGCCCTGCCGCTCAACGCTGGAATGGCTGGGTGACCTGAAAAAGAAATACGGCGATGACGTGGCCATTCTGGCGTTCGCGGTTGAATCGCCGGAAGACAAAGTCCGGGAAACCGTGAATGCGCTCAGTCCCGACCTGCATTGGGCCATCACCGACGCCGCCACAGCCCAGGCCTTTGGCGATATCACCGCTGTCCCAACCATGTTCTTGTTTGATAGATCCGGCAAGACCGCCAGCGTGATGTACGGCGCGCCGCCCGACCTGCACCAGCAAGCGGAGAAGATCCTGGACGGACTGATCAAACAACCTTAACCACACAGGACACGAAGGCAAATTTCAGCAGAAGCGATTCTGCTGGATGAAGCAGGGCCGGTAGCTCTCCGGTTGCCGCCCTGTTTCATATTCACCTTTGTGTTCCGTAGCCTGCCGCTGCGATAGACACGTTTTCCGATCACGGCGATCGCCAGATCACCAGATCTCCTTTGTGTTCCTTCGTGTCCTTTGTGGTTAAGTCTTTTCTTTTTCTATTGACACATCCATATTTCTCCATGCATATTTATACATCGCACTGCATAATTATTCGTATGACGAAACTGGCCAGACAGCAATTGATTGTCGAGCTCGTGCATGAAGGCCCCTTGCCGAATCAGCAGGAGCTGGTGAAGGTGCTTGCGCGCAGGGGCTTCCCCGTGACGCAGGCCACGCTTTCGCGCGACATCAATGAGCTGCGGCTGGTGCGGACGCCTGAAGGCTACACGCTCCCGAGTGGCGATGCCGGCCCTGATCCCACGCCCGCGGTTTCCCGCGTGGTGCGGGAATTTGTGGTGGAAGTGCGGCGCGCGCAAAACCTGCTGGTCATCAAGACCGTCTCCGGCGCTGCCCAGCCGGTCGCACTCGGTGTGGATTCTGAAGGCTGGGACGAAGTTGTGGGCACCGTCGCCGGCGACGACACGGTGCTCATCATCACGCCCGACAATAAAAGTGCCAAAAAGTTACAGACGCGCCTTGAGGACATGCGCGCCTGATGCCGCAAACAATCCAGCCCGCGGTTGTTGGCGCAACCGGCTATGCCGGTTTTGAATTGGCGCGTCTTCTCGCCCGCCATCCTTACGCAAAAAAGCCCGTTCTCTTTACCCGCAACGTTGAGGCCAGCACAACGGCAAAGCTCGATGAGCTTTATCCCCACGTCAGCGGCAATGGCGGATATCCGCTTGAGCCGTTTCGCTGGGAAACCCTCAAGGCGAAAAGCGTGAACATTCTTTTTCTGGCCACGCCGCATGAAGTTTCACGCGAGTGGGTTCCTGAGGCGGTGGCCCAGGGCGTTCACGTGATCGATCTGAGCGGCGCGTGGCGGCTGGAGACGCCTGAATACCGCGCGATCTACGATTTCAACGATGAGAATCCTGCGCTGGCTGATAAAGTCATGGCGCAGGCAGTGTACGGAATCCCGGAGCTGCATCGCGCCGAGTTGAAGGAAGCCGCGCTGGTCGCCAATGCCGGCTGTTATGCCACATCCATCATCCTGGCGCTGGCGCCGCTGGTCCGCGCAGGATTGGTTGACCTGAACCACGGGATCGTTTGCGACTCCAAATCCGGAGTTTCCGGCGCGGGCAAACAGCCCACGCAGAAAACACATTTTGTTGAAGTGGCGGAGAACCTTTCCGCCTACTCGGTATTCAATCATCGGCACACCGGAGAAATTCTGGAGCAGCTTGGAATACTGCCGGAACAGCTCATCTTCACGCCGCACCTGCTGCCCATCCCGCGCGGAATTCTGTCTACGATTTACGTGCGCCTGAATTCGGTGATGGCCGCCGACGCCGTTGAAGCCTGCATGCGCAAGTTTTATGACGATTCCACTTTTGTGCGCATCTTCCCTGCCGGCAAGCTGCCGCAGATTCAATATTCACTGCACACCAATTACTGCGACGTTGGTTTCACGCTTGCCCCGGACGGCAAGCGGCTGGTTATCGTCTCCTGTCTCGACAATTTGGTAAAAGGCGCGGCGGGACAAGCGGTACAAAACATGAACGTAATGTTTGGCTGGAATGAAGAGGAGGGCCTGAAATGAAGATTGTAGTCAAGCTCGGCGGCGCCACTCTGGAAGACGCCGCGCTGCTGCATCGCGCCGTGCTGTCGGTGAAACAACTGGCCGCGGAACATCAAGTCGCCGTGGTCCACGGCGGCGGCGCTGCTCTTACACGCATGCTGGCCCAGATGGGCAAGCAGAGCGAATTCATTGACGGGCTTCGAGTGACCGACGCCGAAACCCGCGACTTTGCCGTGATGGTCCTGGCCGGGCACATGAATAAAAAACTTGTCGCCGCGTTGGGCAGCGTGGGGCAAGCGGCTATGGGCCTGTGCGGTGGCGACGGCCACGCATTCCGCGCGCGCAAAAAGATGACCAACGGCCACGATCTGGGGTTCGTCGGCGAGATCTCCTCGGTCGATCCGCGCTGGATTGAGACCATCTGGCAGCAGGGCTGCATTCCCGTGATCTCAAGCGTTGCCCTGGGTAGTGACGGCCAGTATTACAACATCAATGCGGACCAGATGGCTTCTGCCTGCGCCGTGGCTTGCCACGCCAACGCATTGATCTTTCTCACCGATGTTCAGGGCGTAAAAGATGCTGATGGGCTGGTGATTCGCTGGCTCGACCTCGGTACCGCCGCTGCATTGACCCAGAGCGCAGTCATCGCAGGCGGCATGTTGCCAAAGCTTCAGGCTTGCAAAGACGCACTGCTGCATGGCGTGAATCGCGTGCGCATATTGCCCGCGGCGGAAGTGGAAGCGCTGCCGGAATTTTATTTTGCCAAGATTGACTCAGGGACGGAGGTGCTGGTCGCGTGAACCTGGAGCAGGTAACCAAACTGGAATCTAAACTGCTGGTCTCAACCTACGATCGCTATCCCGTCCTCCTGCATAAAGGTCAGGGAGTGTACCTCTACGACAACAAGGGCCGCAAATACCTTGACCTGCTCAGCGGTATTGGCGTGAATGCGCTGGGCTATGCACATCCGGCGCTCACCAAGACGATTGCAAAGCAGGCGAAGCTGCTGGTCCACACTTCCAACCTCTTTTATCACGAGTATCAGGGCCGGTTGGCCGCTGCGCTGACCAAGATTTCCGGCATGGACCGCGCGTTCTTTACCAACAGCGGGACGGAGGCCTGGGAAGGCGCATTGAAGCTGGCGCGCGCTTATGCGAAAGCAAACTGTGCCGAAGGCAAAGAACCAAAGTGGCGGATTCTGGCCCTGGAACATGCTTTCCACGGACGGACGTTCGGCGCGCTGGCGACAACGCACAAGGAAAAATATCGCGCGCCGTTTGCGCCAGTCGTGCCCGGAGTGGAATTTGTCCGCTTCAATGACGTTGCTGATCTGGAAAGTAAATTTGATTCCACCGTCTGCGCCATTGGATTTGAATTTGTGCAAGGCGAAGGCGGCATTCGTCCGGTGAGCCAGCAATTTGCTGACGCCGCACACAAACTTGCCCGCAAATACAACGCGCTGCTGATCGCCGATGAAATCCAGAGCGGCATGGGACGCACCGGCCGCTGGTTCGCGTATCAAAATTACGGTATCCAGCCTGACTTGGTCACTGTGGCCAAGCCGATCGCCGGCGGTCTACCGCTGGGAGCGCTGCTGGCGACGGAAAAAGTTTCTGCATGCATACACCCCGGCATGCACGGCACAACTTTCGGCGGTGGTCCGCTGGCCTGCGCCGTCGCACTGCAACTGATCACCATCCTGGAAAAAGAAAAGATGCTCAAGCACATCCGAAAGGTCGGTGATTACTTCATTGAGCAACTGCAAAAGCTGCAGAAGAAACACAGTGCGGTTATTGAGGTCCGCGGCCAGGGAGTGATGATCGGCATGGAGCTTGAATCTGCGGACGCAGCCAAACAGGTTTTTCAACAAATGCTGAAGCTCGGCACAATTGTGAATCGCACGGATGAAACCGTCATACGATTCCTGCCGCCGTTCATCATCAAGAAACAACACATTGACACAGCCGTACAGCAGCTTGATCAGGTATTGGCAAAAAGCGCAAAGACAGCGGCCACCGCCGGGAGGAACAAATAAACATGATGCCAGCCAGGATGTACGACCTTACAGCCATGAAAGCGCCAGTGGAGCAGCCCGTGCTCTGCCGCGATCTGGTGTCTTGCCAGGACTTTTCTCCAGAAGAGACGAAGTCAATGTTTGAGCTGACGCACATCATCAAGCATCGCCCTGCCGATTTCCGTGGCGCGCTGGCGGGCAAGCAACTGGTGTTGTTCTTTGAAAAAGCTTCCTTGCGTACACGCCTGACGTTTGAAGCCGGCATGGCCAGCCTGGGCGGCACGTCCCTCTTCATGGACCAGACACGCTCACTTCTGGGCGAACGCGAGCCCGTCTGTGACATCGCGCGCAACGTTGAGCGCTGGGTGGACGCCGTTGTGCTTCGCACGTTTGAGCATAAGACCATCGTTGATATGGCGCGGCACACATGCATTCCCGTGATCAATGCTCTAAGCGACTATGAACATCCTTGCCAGGCCTTTGCCGACTTCTTCACTTTAGAAGAAAAGTTTGGGGACTTGAGCAAAGTGCATCTGGCGTATGTTGGCGATGGCAACAACGTGGCGCATTCGCTCATGCTGGCCGCTGCAGCGCTGGGTACGAGCATTTCCGTGGCGACGCCAAAAGGCTATGAGCCACTACCTGAAGTCACTGCCGCCGCCAAGAAGATTGGCCGAGGCACCGGCGCCATTATCGACATTACGAATGATGCCGTGAAAGCGGTCACGGGCGCCAACGCCATTTACACCGATGTCTGGGCCAGCATGGGCCATGAAAAAGAAGCAGCCGCGCGCGCCAGGATCTTCGCGTCGTATCAGGTGAATGAAGAGCTGTTCTCGCATGCCGCGCCACACGCGGTGTTTATGCACTGCCTGCCGGCGCATCGCGGCCAAGAAGTTACGGCGGGCGTGATTGATTCACCACGGTCCATTGTTTTTGACCAGGCGGAGAACCGCATGCACATACAGAAAGCGATCTTACTATTACTACTGGGCAGCGGTATGCGCACCTCACCCACAAGGAGCAATCATGCGTGAAAGGTTGAGGCGCAAGGAGGCGTGAGCGATCCCGCATGCTGGGATGAGAGCCTCCTGCCGAAATCCTGAGCGGAGCGCCGCTAGGCGCGTAGTCGAAGGATCAGTTGTAACGATAACTAAGAGGTTTTATGAGGAGCATTCATGCGTGAAAAGGTAGTACTGGCATATTCCGGGGGGCTCGATACCTCCATCATCATTCCGTGGCTTAAGGAAAACTATAACTGTGACGTGATCGCCATGATTGCCGACGTGGGCCAGGGCGAGGACATTGACGCCGTGGTGGAAAAGGCCCATAAGACCGGCGCGGCAAAGGTGATCGTAAAAGACCTGCGCGATGAGTTTCTGCGTGACTACGTTTTTCCGGCCCTGCGCGCAGGCGCGGAGTATGAGCACAAATATCTTCTGGGAACGTCACTGGCAAGACCGGTGATCGCCAAGCACCAGGTAGAAGTTGCCCTGAAAGAAAACGCCACTACGCTGGCGCATGGCTGCACCGGCAAGGGAAATGATCAAGTCCGGTTTGAACACGCTTTCCAGGCTCTGGCGCCAGATTTGAAAGTAATTGCGCCATGGCGGGAATGGACGCTGAAGTCGCGCGAAGACTGCCTGGACTATGCAGAAGCGCGCGGAATCTCCGTAACAGCGAGCCGTGAGAAGATCCACAGCCGCGATCGCAACATATGGCACCTTAGCCATGAAGGCGGCGAACTGGAGGATCCTGCCAACGCGCCCTTTGAATCCACATGGCAGCTCACGCGCTCACCACAGGAAGCTCCCGACCGCGAAGAGACAGTCACTATCGGCTTTGAAGCGGGAACCCCCATCAGCGTGAATGGCCTAAGGCTTGAACCATTGCCGCTGGTGGAACTGCTGAATGAAATTGGCGGACGCAACGCCATTGGCCGCATTGATCTGGTGGAAAACCGCTTTGTCGGCATCAAGTCACGCGGATGCTATGAGACTCCCGGCGGAACGCTGTTGCTAACCGCGCATCGCGAACTGGAAGCGCTTTGCCTGGAGCGCGAAGTCATGCACTTCAAGCAGCTCATGGCGCTCAAATATGCTGAGATCGTCTATTACGGGCTGTGGTTCACGCCATTGCGTGAAGCCCTTGAGGCTTTCGTCGAGGAGACGCAGAAAGAAGTCAGCGGCACGGTAACGCTGAAGCTCTATAAAGGCAATGTCACGATTGGCGGACGCGAATCGGAGTATTCGCTCTACCGCACCGATCTCTCGTCATTCACCATGAGCGAGAGCTACGATCAGAAGGATGCGGAAGGCTTCATCCGTATCCTGGGCCTGCCTGCACGGTCGCGAGCACGGCTCAGGCAGAAACAGACTCCCCAGGACGCGCGGGTTTCGCGCGTTGGGGCGGAGGAGATCGCGAAGTGAAGATGTGGTCAGGCCGGTTCCGGCAGCCGCTGGACCCGCATTTCGAAGAGTGGCAGAGGTCGTTTCCGTTCGACCAGAAGCTGCTGCGCTATGAACTTGCGGCCAGCCGCGCGCACGCGCAGGCTTTGAAAGCCGCGGGCATTGTTACGCCCGCTGAATTCGGGCTGATAGCTGCGGCACTGGAAGAAATTGGCAAGACCAGTGAACAGCAGGCCGGATACTTCGATGATCCTGAAGCTGAAGATGTACATCACTTCGTTGAAAAAAAACTGGTAGGGCTCATCGGCGAAGCCGGCAAGAAGTTGCACAGCGGACGCAGCCGTAACGAGCAAATCGCAACTGACCTGCGCTTGTTCGTGCGTGATTCAGTAGATAACCTACGCGGATTGCTGAGCGATCTGCTGGAGGCACTGCTGGAGCGTGCCGATGATGCGAAGACGCTGGTGATGCCTGCCTATACGCATCTACAGCGGGCGGAGCCTGTGCTGGCTTCGCATTGGCTGCTGGCGTATTTTGAAATGCTCTTCCGTGACGGTGAGCGCCTGCTGGATTGCCGCGAGCGGGCCAACGAATGCCCGCTGGGTTCAGGCGCGGTCGCCGGAGCGACGCTGCCGCTCGACCGTGAACTGGTGAGTCGGGCGCTAGGATTTACGCGTCCCACGGCCAACAGCATGGACGCAACCAGTGATCGCGACTTTGCTGTCGAATTGGTCAACACGCTTTCTCTGCTGGGCGTGCATCTTAGCCGCTGGGCGGAGGAGTTTATCCTGTTTGCCACGCGGGAATATTCGTTCATTACTCTGCCTGAGGCTTACTCCACAGGCAGCAGCGCGATGCCGCAGAAGCAGAATCCGGACGCGCTGGAGCTGATTCGTGGGAAATCTGCGCGGATCATCGGCAATCAGGTGGCGCTGCTTACCGCCATCAAAGGCCTGCCTCTTGCCTACAACAAAGACATGCAGGAAACGCAAGAGCCGCTGTTTGAGGCCGTGGCCACTGCGGGACACTGTCTGAAAGTCGCCGCGGGCTTCATGCGACAGGTGAAGTTCAATCAGGAGCGCATGCAGTCCGCGTGCGAGAGCGGCTTCATGAATGCGATGGCTGCAGCCACGTACCTGGTGAAGCGTGGCGTGCCTTTCCGCCAGGCACATGAGATTGTTGCCAAGGCAGTGCAGAAGTGCGTGCTGCAGGATTGCGAACTGGAGCAACTATCGTTGGATCAACTGCGCGAATTCAGTTCCGCTTTCGACGCCGACATTTACGAGCAGCTCACGGTAGAAAATGTTCTGGCCTGTCATGATGTTGCCGGTGGGACAGCGCCCCATCGCGTGCAGCAGTCACTTAAAGCAGCCCGGGAAAAGCTTGCCACCATGCAGGAGGCACATGGTACGCACGCGTAACGCTATTCTGCCCGACGTGGAGCAAATTCACGCGATCATCCGTGCGTATTCCGGCAACGGTACGCTGCTGCCGCGTACCTTGGCGGAGTTGAGGGAAAACGTTCGGGACTTCGTCGTCGCGGAGGATGACGGTAGGATTGTGGGCTGCGGCGCTCTGCATCTTTACGGCATGCACCTGGCGGAGATTCGCTCCATCGCCGTAACGCCCTCCACCAAAGGCCTGGGCGCGGGACGGAAGCTGGTGGAGGCGCTGCTCAAGGAAGCCGAGCGGCATGAGGTCACGTGTGTCTGCCTGTTTACCCGCATCCCGGAATTTTTTGCCCACATGGGATTCAGCCTGGCCAAACGCGACGATCTGCCGGACAAGATATACAAAGACTGCGTGCATTGTCCCGCGTTCAATGCATGCGACGAGATCGCCATGTACCGCGGCGAGATTCCCAAACACAGCGGAGTGCGCGACTTGCAGATACCAAAACCGCTGGTTAAGCTGACCGTGTGATCACGAACCCGCCCCAGGGATTTCTTTTTTCCGCATGCACCGCCGGCATCAAAGCCAGCGGCAAACCCGATTTAGCCCTGGCCTTGGCTCCCGACGGCGCTTCCGCCGCCGCCATATTCACGCGCAATCAGATCGTTGCCGCGCCTGTAACAGTTGGACGCGAGCATCTTCGTCGGGGACAGGGGCTGATGCGGGCGCTCATCGTGAATGCCGGCAATGCTAACTGCGCCACGGGCAAGCAAGGCCTGAAGGCCGCCAACAGCGTATGCATCGGAGTGGCAAAACAACTCCAGGTCAGTCCGCACCGCGTATTCCCTTCCTCCACGGGGATTATCGGTGTGCAATTGCCGCTGGAAAAGATCCACGCCGCGATTCCGTCGCTGGTCAGTACGGCTTCCCCCGACCCGGATGCGTTCGATCAGTTCGCCAACGCTATCCTTACCACGGACACGCACAAGAAAGTAGCGTCGCAGTCCATAACCTTCAATCAAATTCCGGTGGTGCTGGCGGGAGTGGCCAAGGGCGCTGGCATGATCCATCCCAACATGGCGACCATGCTGGTTTATCTGTTCACCGATCTGGCAGCGAGTCCCCGCGAGTTGCAAACCTGCCTGAAAGAAGCGGCCGATCAGAGCTTCAACAATATTTCCATCGATGGTGACACTTCAACGAATGACACGGCGCTGCTGCTGGGCAGTGGCAAGAGCGGCGTGCAGTTCAAATCTGTCCGCAATGAATTTCAGGCCGCGCTGACGAAAGTATGCCGCTCGCTGGCAGCGCAGATCGTGGCTGATGGTGAGGGCGTAAAGCACGTGGTGCGCCTGAACATCGAACAGGCGCGGTCGCGGAGTGAAGCGCGGCAGATCGGACGCGCGATAGCCAATTCTCCTCTGGTAAAAACGGCCTGGGCCGGCGCCGATCCCAACTGGGGACGCATTCTGTCGGCAATCGGCTATTCCGGAGTCAAGATCAATCCCGAGCGGATCAATATCTATCTGGGCGAACAGCAGATTTGTCGCCACGGCGCTGCGTGCTCTTTCAACCATGATCAGGCGCATGCTTATATGTCAGAGCCGGTGTATGAAATCCGCATTGCGCTGGGCGCCGGGAATGCGGCACTGGAGTTTCTTTCCTGCGATCTAACGGCGGAGTATGTGCGCATTAACGCGGATTACAGTACATAGCAGTCAGCCATCAGCCAAGCCTTTTCACCGCAAGGGACGCGAAGGACGCAAAGGAAGAAGTAAGTTCCGGATTTCCAATTACCTTGGCGACCTTTGCGCCCGTTGCGGTTGAGCTTTTTGGCTAATTGCCAGTTGCCAATTGCTTTCTTCCTGCAGGCTGCCGCGCTTTGCCGCTTTGCGTAGTGTGGGCTGAATCGGTATTTTAGAGATAGATGCCACAGACCCTAGCCGAATATCCGCAACTGCACCTGGCGCGCGGAAGCGAGATTGCGTACGTACATCGTCGCGGATTTCGTACCTTGCGCTGGACCTATGGTCAGCTTGCCGAATTGGCGTTTCGCTTTGCGCACGAACTTGAAGCAAGAGGGATTGGCAAGGACGACCGCGTTCTGTTGTGGGGTGATAACTGCGCGGAATGGGTTGGGGCATTCTTTGGCTGCATGCTGCGCGGCGCAGTAGCTGTTCCAATGGACCGGATTGCCGCGCCTGATTTTGCTCAGCGCGTAATGTCTGATGTGGATGCCAAGCTGATCGTCTGCACCAACTCTTTGACGATCCATGCTGCGGGCCGTCCTTCTCTTGAGCTTGAAAACTTAAGTGAGTCTCTGGCGCAGCGATCACCCGCACCTTACGCTCCCATAAAGATCAGCCGGGATGATACAGCGCAGATAGTCTTCACATCGGGTACTACTGCTGAACCGCGGGGCGTGGTGCTGACGCATGGAAACATTCTGGCCAGCGTTGATCCAATTGAACGCGAGTTTCCCAAATATCGCTGGTCCGAACGGCTATTTCATCCCATACGATTTCTTGAGCTACTCCCGCTTAGCCATGTCTTCGGTCAATTCATGGGAATGTTCATTCCATCGCTGCTTGGCGGCACCGTGCATTTCCAGGACAGCTTTAAACCTACTGATATTGTCACGACCATCAAGACCGAGCGCATTTCAGTACTGGTGGCTGTGCCGCGCGTAGTGGAGTCGCTAAAGAACAAGCTGCGCGATGACATGGGCGCGTATATCGACAAAAACTGGGAGTGCGCGGAGAATGAGCGCTTCCTGAAACGGTGGTGGCGATTCAGAAAAATCCGCCGGCTATTCGGGTGGAAGTTCTGGGCCATTATTTCCGGGGGCGCGGCGCTCGACCAGAACACTGAAGAATTCTGGCGACGTCTAGGCTATGTGGTGGTGCAAGGCTATGGGCTTACGGAAACAAGCTCCCTGATCAGCCTGAACCATCCTTTCAAAGTCGGACGCAGATCGATTGGGAAAGTCCTCCCTGGCCGCGAGATGAAGCTTGATCCCGAAACCGGTGAGATCCTTGTACGCGGAGAAAACGTGGCGCGCCAATACTGGCAAGGGAAAGGATTGAAGCCAGTGACAGGCGAAGAAGGCTGGTTCCGTACTGGCGATCTGGGCGCGATGGACGAAGAAGGCAATCTTTATTTCAAAGGCCGCAGCAAAAACGTGATCGTAACGCCCGCGGGTTTAAAGATTTATCCGGAAGACCTGGAACAGGCCCTGCGCAAACAGCCACAAGTGCGCGACGTGGTGGTCGTGGGTGTGGCTGCGGGAGGAAATGCAGAAGCCTGCGCCGTGCTGCTGCTCAAAAATGGCGACTCCGGCAGCACCGCTGTAACAAATGCCAACCAGACGCTGGCTGATTTCCAGAAGATACGCCGGTGGATGGTATGGCCCGATGACGATTTTCCGCGCACGTCCACGCAGAAGCCAAAGCTGGAATTAATTCGCAAAGCGGCGGAGAGCCAGGTCAATGGCAATCCCACATCAGGATCGCCAAAGAGCAGCCACTCCGGAGATGGAACGCTGGAAGAGCTAATCGGCAATATTGCCGGCCATCGGGTTGAACTCAAGCCGGGGGCTCATCTGGAAAATGATCTGAACCTGAGTTCACTGGACCGCGTGGAGTTAATGGCGGCGATTGAAAGCCGTTATCAGGTTGATCTGGGCGATCGCGAATTTTCCCAGGTAAACACGGTTGCTGACCTGGAGAATCTGCTGCAGAAGTCGGCGCCGGAAGCCAGGGCGAATAACTATCCCTATTCGCGCTGGGCGCAAAACCGTCTGGTGCGATGGATTCGTGTGCTGGGCTATAACTGCGTAACGCTGCCTTACATCATGGTGATGGCGCGGCCAAAGATAATAGGTCGCGAGCGATTAAAAGATTTTCACGGGCCTGCGCTGATTATTTCCAATCACATTGCGCAGATTGATATTGGATTCCTGATGGCGGCGCTGCCCATGCATCTGCGTAACCGGCTGGGTGTGGCCATGCAGGGCGAGATGCTGCGCGCCATGCGCAATCCACCCAAGGAGTGGTTCTTTTTAAAGCGTTGGTGGGAGCAGTTGCGGTACGCGCTGATCGCGATGTTCTTTAATGTCTTTTCGCTGCCGCAACGGGCAAAATATCGTGAGAGCTTCCGGTTTGCCGGAGAGCTGGTGGATCGTGGCTACAGCGTGGTCATTTTTCCTGAAGGACGCCGCACGGAAACCGGTGAGATGTCGCCATTCCGCAGCGGGATCGGATTGCTGGCAACGCACCTGAACCTGCCGATTATTCCCATGCGCATTGACGGGCTGTTTCCTTTCAAAATTGCCAAAAAACATTATGCGCCGCCGCATGCAGTGCAGGTGCGGATCGGCGAACCGGTAAGGTTTGAGCCGACAGCCGATCCGGAGGAAATTGCGAGGGAGTTGCAGAGAATCGTTGAGAAACTGTAGGCAAAAGCAAAAAACTTCCTACCGCTGATTAACGCGGATTGTCGCGGATTTAGAAAGGCAAACCTTACCACTGATTAACACGGATAGCCGCGAGATCGGCAGAGGAGTTTATTGCGTTGTTGAAGAAGCGCGGTATTGAATACGATCTTTGCGTCGCGCCTCCGGCGCTGGCTTCATGTAGCGAGGTGATCCCACGCCTCTGCCGGATCAGGAGGCCCCGCTCTCTGCCAACACTGGGCGAAAAGTGGCACCGACTTCAATCCCATGCCGGAATTACCGTATGCTGTTTGTGTTATGGCAGATGATAAATCCGCGTTCGTTGCGCCCCGCGGGGAAGTATTCATAAGTTACAGCTGGGACAGCGATGAGCATATAAAGGCGGTTCGTGAGTTCGCGGATCGTCTTAGATCCGAAGGAATCGATGCCATCATTGACCAATATGAAGAGTCCCCCCCAGAGGGCTGGCCGAGATGGATGGACAAAAAAATCCGTGATTCACGGTTCGTCCTGGTGGTCTCTACGGAAGAGTACTACAGGGGGGTAATGGGTGAAGCTGCACCGAAGACGCGGCTTGGGGTTCGATGGGAAGGTGGCTTAATCTACCAACACCTTTACAACGAGGGCATAAACCAGAAGTTCATTCCCGTATTGCTTCGAGCCAATGATAAGCAATTCATCCCTACGCCTATTCAGTCTGCGACTCACTATCGAGTAGACACATCCGAGGGATATGACAAGCTCTACGCTCGGCTCTTGAACAGACCAACTGCAAAGAAGCCGTGGTTGGGGCCGATACGGCCGCTGCCTAAGAAAGATGTCAAGACCGACCTGTCCATGTATATGACAGGCCCGATCAACGTGGATCTGTGGAACGAGGCTAAGTGGCAGGGAACTTTTATGTTCATGTTCGAAAGTAATCCACCAGTATTGGGCTTTGCATTCAGGAATGAGAAGGCTGCACGTCAGATTTTCGAAGAATGGCACAAGCGATATGGTCAAGATGATGAGTTCGAAGAACTGCGTATCTCGATCATTGAAGGTAAGATCAAAGGAGAACGGCCCGGGTACACGGTGCACGTTAGTGTTGATTTCGAGAACACCGTGAAAAGGTACAGAGCTGCCGGACTCTCGATTGACGTTGAAAATTCGCTATTCGCGATGATTAGCCGCATAAATCGGATGAACCCGGCACCTGGCTCCAAAAACTTAGAATATTTCAAAGAGGCGTATCGGCATTACAAGACGTACACCTTGGCTCCAGGAGTACTGTCTTCAGATGATTCCTCCGTGAAACCGATGCTGGAACTGGGGATTTTCAAAAACACGATCCATTTCCGGCAGGCTGGTGACATTGACCCAAAGCACGACCCGGACGCAGTAGTTCTCGGAATGGGCAGTGTTGAACGTTCTTTCACACCATTTGGGAAACGACAGCACAGGCAACAGAGAAGCAGGCGAGTGAACAAGAAGAAGTGAACGGCGCGAGCAGTGATCTGCAGAAACTTTGAATCGTTGGACCTGATGCGCGAAATACGTCCCAAGCAAACAGACCGAGTTTTCTCCAACCCTACCTCCGCACCGTTCTGCCACAGCAACTGCACTCGTGTATGGATCCTTGGACGACGAGCTTAGTGTTTTAATGCGCGCGAAAATTGCTTGCATTGCATAACATATTCGTGTAATATTCGCGTTGAATATCCAGTTCACACCCGGCCTTTGGGCCGGGTGTTCGTGTTTTTGGGCTACGGCCCATCAGCCGATGGCTGAGAGGTCGCGGAAGACGTAAGGCGATTTATTCCCTGTCAACCAGGAGCACAGGCAAGAGTGCCTGTGCCACAAAGCTCAGGATTGAATTTGGGATTGGAATTGGGTTTGGGATTGGGTGGCCCTTGGGTGGCCCAAGGGTGGCCCAAGCGTCGCCCAAGGGCCACGCAGGGGCCATGCGAGCGTCGAATGGAAGAAGTGCCTTTGTTTGCAACAAAAGGCGGAAAAAGGCGGGTGGGGGTAGAAGAAATCGGGTGATCCGGTGATCGGGACATCGGGTGATCGGAAACAGTCCTAATGAGCTTGATTGGATGACCATAAGGAGGCGGTATGCCAAGAGCAAAAGAGAGCGGTGCTAATGGGTATAGCGACGAAGAATGGGAAGTGTATCTGAAGGCCAAGACCACTGAGGACTACTGGGCCGTGGACAGGATGCGGGACGAGCGCCGACGGCGGGAGGAGCAAGAAGAACTTAAGGAACAGTGGCCCTCAACCGAGGCTGCGCGGCTGTTTACGCAACTGGGGGAGACGTTTACGGCATGCCAGAAGCTGCTGGAGAAAAATCCGGCAATAGGGGCGGCGGCCAAGCTGGCTGACGGCGAGCGGCACGATGTGTTCACGATGCTGCGGGACAACCTAGAGAAGGCGAACCGTGCGCCGCGATGCGAGTATCCCAAAAGCGGCGGTAAGGCCTGCCGGGCGCCGAAGGTGCGAGGGCAGAAGTATTGCAACATGCACCTGGCGATGGAGGCTGCGCGTCCGACGAAGTTCAGCCTGCCGGCGCTGGACGACGCGAATTCAATCCAGGTGGCGCTTAACAAGACAGCGCAAGGCCTAGTGGATGGCACACTGAACGAAAAAGTGGCCACAAAGCTGGCCTACGTTCTACAAGTGGCGATGAGCAACGTGGACAAGGTAGATTTTGAGCCGGAAGAAGAAGATATGGAGGAAGTGGAAGAAATCGGGTGATCACAAGTGAAAATTGTGCACAGGCAAGAGTGCCTGTGCCACACAGGCGCGTTTTTTCATCTGCAATCGAGATTGATCTAAACTGTTTTAATAAAAGCTGCGCGATGTTAACAGGCGCAGCAAGAACTTTCCGAACCACGAAGCACCCAAGCGGTTTGGAGCGGAGCGACACGAAATGACGATTCATACCGGACGCCATTTTCTACAGATTCCCGGACCAACCAACGTTCCTGACCGTGTTCTGCGCGCGATGGACCGCCCTGTGATTGATCATCGAGGACAGGAGTTTGCGCAGCTGGGCGCTGAAGTGCTTGAAGGAGTGAAATCGATCTTCAAGACCAAAGGACCGGTCGTAATTTATCCTGCGTCTGGCTCCGGTGCGTGGGAAGCGGCGATTGTGAACACGCTCTCTCCGGGTGATCGAGTGCTGATGTTTGAAACCGGGCACTTTTCCAATCTGTGGCGTGATGTCGCCGTACGGCATGGGCTGGTCGTTGATTATGTACCGGGAAATTGGCGGCGCGGCGCGCCGCCGGAGGACGCCGAACATCGGCTGAAAGAAGACAAGCAGCACGCGATCAAAGCCGTGATGGTTGTGCACAATGAAACTTCCACCGGAGTAGCCAGCCGCATTGCCGAGATTCGCAAAGCCATGGATCGAGCGCAGCATCCGGCGCTGCTCATGGTGGATACGATTTCATCGTTAGGCTCGATGGATTACCGGCACGATGAATGGGGCGTGGACGTAACCGTGGGTGGATCGCAAAAAGGGCTGATGCTTCCGCCGGGGCTGAGCTTTAACGCAATTTCAGAAAAGGCGCTGGCGGCGAATAAGTCGGCCAAAATGGGACGCTATTACTGGGACTGGCAGGAGATGCTCAAGCCCAATCGGTCAGGCTTCTTTCCTTACACACCGGCGACAAATCTTTTGTGGGGGCTGCGGGAAGCGCTGGCCATGCTGCATGAAGAAGGACTGGACAATGTGTTTCGCCGGCATGACCGCCATGCAAAAGCTACGCGTGCGGCCGTGGAAGCGTGGGGGCTGGAAGTATGGTGCGAAGAGCCTAAGGAATATTCCAGTTCGCTTACGGCAGTTGCCATGCCGCTGGGCCATGATGCGGACAAGCTACGGGAACTTATTCTAGACACCTTTGATATGTCACTTGGCACGGGGCTGGCGAAGCTGGGTGGCAAGGTGTTTCGCATCGGGCACCTGGGACACTTCAACGACCTTATGCTGGCAGGCACGCTCAGCGGCGTTGAGATGGGGTTGCGGCTGGCAAAGGTCCCACACAAGCCGGGCGGGATTAATGCCGCGCTGGAGCATCTGGCGGCAAGCCATCAGCGCGCGACAGCCGGAGCGCAGGTGGCGGAAGCGACGCTTCGCTAGATCAGCGTTGTTCGTCTTTTAGGTTGCGAAAGCCGGCGCGGTGATCACGGATGAGCCGGTCGAGCCGCGATTGCAGCAGCGTTACGGCGTCATACAAGGTCTGGATGCCGCCGCTTTCCCAGTTTACGTCCTCATGCTCCATATCAATGGAAAGGTCGCGCATCATCTGCGCGAAACGGCGGATTCGCTCGGCGGCCAGGAACGATGCCAGCAGCTCTTTGCGCCCGGGCTGGGCATGGTGCAGCTCGCTGGCCGTCCATGAAGTCATGCGGATTTCGTCAAGAGCATGGCGAAACTCCTGCAAGGCCGCATCGTCGGAAATGGTGCCACTTTTCAAGTCGCGCTCAAGCAGGCGCAGCTCTGAAGTCAGGGTACGCAACCGGGACGCGATCTGAAAGCCCTTTTCAGCCATTTTCCCCACCCCTATTTTGATGCCAATGAGTTCCGGATTGCTCTATGTTTCCGCGCGAACATGGTCACTGTAGCTGGATTCAAGTGGGCGAGCCTGGATTTGTCCTTAAGTAATGCGGAGCGGGGACGAATGGGGCAAACACCAAGGAATACCGGCTGAAAGCAGGCGATTTCAGGCCGTTAATAAAAGTGCGACCAGTAAGGGACTAGCGGGCGCGGGCTTTCCGCTTAACTGGTTTGGTGGCGGTCTTGGAAGCAGTTTTTCCAGCAGGCCGAGCAGATTGGAACCCTTTAAGCTTCGCCTTTGCCGCTGAAGCTGCCGGTTGAGGGCCATTCTGTCCCAGGGCCGTCAGGGGAGGCAGCTTTTGCTTGAGCTTCAGAACGGGCTCAAAAAGATCGCCCGACTTTTCTACCCGCTGCAAAACCTGATCTGAAGTAAAAACCAGCAACTCTGGATCGGCTTTTTTCAAGCAGTTTTCCACCTCTTTCCATGTAACCGGCGTGGATACAGTTGGCTGGTCTTTAGCGCGTAACGAATAAACGTTGACTGTAGTCTTGTAATCGTCGTTCTGGCTCCAGTCAACAAAGACCTTATTCACGCGCAGGGCTTTTTTCATATCGGAAACCACAAGATCGGGGTGGCGCTCTTCCAGCAGCTGCGCAATCGCCCTGGCAAAAGGCTTGGTTTGCGCATAAGAAACGGCAGTGTTCAAGGGGACATAAATCTGAAGGCCCTTGGAACCAGATGTCTTGGCAAAAGCCTGCAGGCCGAACTGCTCAAAAATCTCACGCACCCACAGGCCCACCTGGCAGCACTGTACAATGTTGGCCGGCGGGCCCGGATCAAGGTCGAAGGCGATCACTGTGGGACGATTTGTATCAGGCGCGCGCGAAAGCGAAGTATGCAATTCGAGGTCGGCCAGATTGGCGAGCCAAACCAGCGTTGGCAGATCGGCGACAACACAGTAGTCCATAAAGCGATTATTGCCTTCGCTCCAGACCCTGGCGGTCTTCATCCAGGGGGGACGGTAGCTGGGACAGTTTTTCTCATAAAAAAACATCCCCTCAACACCGTTGGGATAGCGCTTGAGCGTTAGAGCGCGGTCGGCCAGATGAGGCAGCAGCACAGGCGCAATGCGGACGTAATAATCGATGACCTGGCCTTTGGTGAAACCAGCTTTGGGATAAAGGACCTTATCCAGATTCGACAGCTTGATTTGCCGGCCCTCTATCTCGATTACGGACTCTTTCCTGGCCATGGAAACTCCAGTACCACTTCCATATTAGATGCTTAGCGGGCAAATGCTGTTCCAGACCCCTTACCTTCCAAGGTGCATTTTTCAGGGTAGTTCAACAACGTGACAACGCGAAAGGCCATCTAATCCGTGATGCCTGACGACCGGGAAATAGCGCTGCCGGTAAGCTCTTCGACTCCTCCGGTATTTTGCAAGCAGCAGGAATCTCTGTTTCGCGAAATAATCCAATTGCTGGAGGGCAATCACGTTCCCTTCGTAATATCCGGGGCCTTTGCTTTGCATGAGCATACTGGAATCTGGCGCGACACCAAGGACCTGGACCTTTTTCTTCCCGCGCAGGAAGTAGGGCGCGCGCTAACGCTGCTGGAAAAAGATGGCTTTGAAACCGAAGTCCTGGATTCCGTGTGGCTGGCCAAAGCCAAACGCGACGGCTTTTTTGTTGACCTGATCACGGGTATGAGCAACGCGGTGTTGCGAGTGGATTATTCATGGATTCGGCACGCCAGCCGCTCAGAAGTATTTGGGCTTTCCGTGCGGGTGCTGGCGCCGGAAGAGTTGATTGCGTCAAAACTTTTTGTCACGCGTCGCGAACGCTTTGACGGCGCGGACATTTGCCACGTGATCTACGGTACCAAGGGCAAGTTTAACTGGCAGCGGCTGATTAGCCTTATTGGCGATCACTGGGAAATGCTGTTCTGGAGCTTGGTGCTCTACCATTATATTTATCCGGCAAATTCCGATTATGTGCCTCCGGAAATATGGAAAGAATTGGTGCAGCGATTCAGCGTTGAGCTGGCGCACCCGAATACAGGGGCAAACTTTCGCGGCAGCCTGATTGACGACAAGATGTTTGCCATTGACGTGGCCGAGTGGGGGAAGCGCAATATCCTGGAAGAGCTTCGCGAAAAAGCCGAACTGATCCATCGGGAGAAAAAAGAAGCGGCCTAGAAGGTGGCGATATTCAACTGTCACTTCAAATAATTTTCACTAAGCTATGAGAATTGCAGCCACAGCAGACTTGCACTTTACGCCGCAGAGCTATGACCGCATACGCGAGCCACTGTCGCGTGTGCGCGACGAGGCTGACCTGCTGGTGATTGCCGGCGATCTTACCAATTACGGCAAGCCGGAAGAGATGCATTCTCTCCTGAATGGACTGGTGCGGTTGCGTATTCCCATTGTGGCCGTGCTGGGCAATCACGATTACGAGAGCGGCCAGGAAACGGAACTGATCAAGATGATGACCACCGAGGGCATCAAAGTGCTGGATGGCAGCAGCTATGAACGAGATGGCGTGGGATTTGCCGGCGCCAAAGGCTTTCCCGGAGGGTTTGGCCGCGGCATGCTGACAGCTTTCGGCGAAAAAGAGATTAAAGCGTTTGTCCAGGCGAGCCTGGACGAAACGCTCAAATTGGAGCGCGCGCTTACCATGCTACGCACGCCGAAGATTGTGATTGTCACCCACTATGCTCCAATCTGCGAAACCGTGGAGGGCGAACGTCAGGAAATTTTTCCATTCCTGGGCAGCTCGCGTCTGGCTGAAGTAATTGATCGCCATCAAGCAGTGGTTGCATTCCATGGCCATGCGCACCATGGCAAACCCGATGGCAAAACCATTGGTGGCGTCCCAGTCCACAATGTTGCGTTGTCAATTTTGATGGCGCAGAATCCGCCGTGCCCGTATCGTGTGGTGGAAGTATAGCGTCCAGCAATTAACAAATAGCAATTGGCAAAGGTTATCGAGGGGGACATTCGGCTTTTGCCTGAATGCTAATTGCTATTCTGCCAATTGCTTGAGCGGCGATTTTTCGCCGCGAACTGCTACTATTATTCTCGAGTGAAATCCACTGGATCCAACGTAGTGCGCATTGAGGCGGAAGCGCTGCGCGAATTGGCCGAACGCATTGACGGGCCAATGGCGCAGGACTTTGTCCGGGCCGTGGAATGCCTGGATTCCTGCGGTGGACGTGTGGTTGCGACGGGTATGGGCAAGAGCGGAATCATTGCGAGGAAAATTGCCGCCACGCTCAGCTCTACCGGCACGCCGGCGCTTTATCTGCATCCGGCAGAGGCCGTACACGGCGACCTGGGAATGCTGGTCCGCGGCGATGTGGTCCTGGCGCTTTCTTCAAGCGGCGAGACGGAAGAAATCCTGCAATTGCTGGTCACGATCCGCAGGATCGGCAGCAAGCTGATTACGATCACGGGCGACAGGCTTTATCCGGAAAACTCACATAAACCGGCTTCAATCAAAAAATCAACGCTGGCGCAGGCGGCGGATGTGGCTCTGGATTGTTCCATCGACCAGGAAGCATGTTCGCTGGGACTCGCGCCTACGGCGTCAACCACGGCAATGCTGGCGCTGGGCGATGCGCTGGCGGTCGCGCTCTCAGAAAAACGTGGCTTCAAAGAAGAAGATTTTGCGCATTTGCATCCCGGCGGCAAGCTGGGTAAAAAGTTGGCGCGCGTTTCACAGCTAATGCACAGCGGCGCTGCGGTGCCGCGCGTCGAGCGGTCCACCAGGATGGTGGATGTGATTTATGAGATGTCGCGCAAGGGTCTGGGCATTACAACCGTGATGGAAGACAACAAACTGCTGGGCGTGATCAGCGATGGCGATCTGCGCCGGCTACTGGAGAAACGCAAAGACGTGCTTAGTATGACCGCCGGCGATTGCGTGACGGCCAACCCGAAGACGATTCGCCCAGAAGAATTCGCGATGACGGCGTTGAACATCATGGAGCAGAAAAAAATTACGTCGCTGGTGGTGACGCAGGCAGACGGGACGGTGGAAGGAATTATTCATCTGCATGATTTGTGGGGGACACAGATGGTGTAAAAACAGCCATTAGCTCTTAGCCATTGGCTTTTAGCTTTGTATCGCAGGTTTAGCGTGATTGGCTAAAGGCTAAGAGCTAAGGGCTGGCGGAGAAAGCAGATGTGGACTGTCCATAGTGGCAATTGGTAATTGGTAGTCGGTGTTTAGCCCACTGCGTTTGCTAAATACCAAGTACTAAATACCAATGACCGAATCTCTCGATCGCGCAAAGAAAATCAAAGTAATTCTCTTCGACGTGGATGGCGTTCTTACTGACGGATCCATATGGCTCTTCCCCGCTCCGGCATCGGGGCCGCGCAGCACGGACGCGCATGCGGAGAAACATGCCGACAAGCCCGGTTTCGCCATCATCAGCCAGAACATGATTGAAGCAAAAGGTTTCAACGCGCATGACGGCACAGCTATCTCACTGGCGCGGCTGGGCGGATTGAAGACCGGGATGGTGACAAAGCGCATTTCAGAGACAGTGGCATTGCGGGCCCGCGATTTGAAGATCGATTACCTTTATCAGGGCGCGCAGAACAAATCAGACATTCTGGACAAGATTCTGGCGGAAAGCGGCTTTCAAGAAGAACAAATTGCCTATGTGGGAGACGACGTAATCGATCTGCCGATCATGCGGCGCTGCGGACTGGCGATCGCCGTGGCCAATGCGCGTCCGCAGGTGAAGGCGATGGCGCATCATGAGACTTTGTCCGTGGGTGGCCATGGCGCGGCGCGGGATGCGGTGGAGTACGTTCTTGAGGCGCAAGGGACACTGGAGAAGGTGATTGATGCCTATATCCATGCGCGGACGTCGATCAAGTGATGTTTTAATTGCATACCGAGAAACCGCTGCTAGCGAACTTTCGATACAACTCTGCGTTCTTCGTCAATGCTGGCTGCCTTGAGTCGCGTCCCGCAGCTTCCTATCAAAAAACTCTGCTGTGGCCTTGTATCCCTTCACCCAAGTACGCCAGAGCAGGAAATCATGGATCTCGTCGGGAAAAATAATTTGTTCGATGTCAACGTTCTGCTGACGAAGGCGCTGAATGAGATCCGTAGTTTGGGAGAAAGGCACATTGCGGTCATCGTCGCCATGCATGAAGAGCACAGGAGACTTCCATGTCGTGGCCGATGCAACGGGTGACGAATCAAACGCCAGCTTGGCGGCTTCTTTGGCGTCCGGCGCGTCACCGCCACGGCCACCGAGAAACGCTGACCAGTCATGCACGCCGTGGAAATCCACGCCGGCGGCAAAGATATCAGAGTTGCGCGCAAGGGCCAGTGCCGTAATCAGGCCGCCGTAAGAGCCTCCCCAGATGCCGATGTGCTTGCGGTCAACATACGGCAGGCTTTGCAGATATCGCGCGCCAGCCACCACGTCCTTGTACTCAGAGGAGCCGCGCCAGCCGCCATTGGCAGGCTCACGGAAGGCGCGTCCATACATGATGCCCAGACGGTAATTGACTGAGAGCACCACGTATCCGCGGCTGGCCAGGTACTGATTTTCCGCGTACGCGTTGTGGTAGTAGTACGAATAGTGGAAGCCGGGCATCATCTGCCGTGGCGGTCCGCCGTGAACGTGGATCACTGCGGGGCCAGGCTGGGTGCGATTGCGTGGAACAAAAAGCGTTCCGTGAATTTCCAGCCCGTCTTCGCTTTTGAACGTGACAGTCTGCGGCTCAACCAGTTGGTCCGAAGGAAAATCTTTGGGCAGCGCGCTGGCGGCGATCATCTCACGATGGATGATGGGCTGGGAAAATCCCTGACTGTCTGTTTTCCCTTGCTCTATCACCACTCGATACGGCATTGCTGGCGAAGTAGCGGTCGAACCGAAGCAGACGATCGTTTTGCCGTCCGCAAGCATTAAGGGATGCCACTCGATAGTTTTGCCAGTAGTAAGCGGCAGCCGTCGCAGGTCCAGCTTATTGCGCCGGTTAAGGTCTTGCAGAATTGACATGGAAATATGCCGCCGCTCCACATCTCCATCGTTCGAGCTATAAAGAATGGTGGTTTTGTCAGGAGTCAGCTCAACATCTTCCGCCTCGTAATTGCCGGGAGTCAGAAGCCTTGGCGCGCCGCCAGTCGCAGAAATTGCATACAGATGGTTCCACCCATCCTGCTCCGAACAGAAAACAATTTTCCCGCCTTCAGCAAACTTCAATGACTCCGCCGCAAACGGCGGCAGCGAATCGTTCATCTCCTTGCCGCTGTGCCACAGCTCATGCGCTTCGGCCGTTGCAGCGTCGGCCAGCCAGATGGCCCACGGATGCGGACGAACAGGAATTAGCGGCAAATGGTTTTCTGCTCCCGGCGTGCGAATGAAAACGATCTGACGACCATCAGGAGACCATCGCGGCGCAAAGTCTCGATCAACGCTGGGCGCAACGTAACGCACGCGCTGCTCAGCCATGTCAAAGATCGCGATGAACGCATGATCTTTTCGGCCAGTCCTGAACGCCAGATGTTTTCCATCAGGCGACCACTGCGGTTCGCTTTCTTCGCCGCGCAATTCGGTGAGCTGGTGCGCAGGCTTGTCGGCGGCAATATTGGCCATCCACAAATGGTTCTTCGGCCCCACCCAAACGGCGGTCAGTCCGTCAGGAGAAAGCCGGATATCCTCGCAGTCCTCTTCCCCGCAGCCCATATCGCCCAGCAGTCGCGGCTTGCCTGTTTCCACTTCGGCGGCCCACACCTGCTGCTTGGGCTCTTTCGTTTCAGTCGTGGGATTTGCCACGTGGCCTTCGCTGCTCACTTCCGACCCACGAGCATAGACAACGGTCTTGCCGTCCGGCGTAAGCTTCACGGCAAAAATATCCTGGCCATCGTCACCCTGATAGTGCGTAACCTGCCGCCCGGCGAAGTCAGGCGCGTCCGCCACCCATATGTTGCGTTCACCCCGGCTGTCAAACACCCAGGCAATGCGATTCGCTTTTGCTGCCGACGTCAGCGCAGTCGGGAACGGCGAACCCATCACCTGTTCCAGCGTGAAGCCGGATTTAGTAGAGCTGGGCTTAGTAGAACTGGAGTTTTGCGCGATGGAAGAACTTGCAAAGAACAGAACGAGCAGCAGGATTCGAAGGAATTTCATACGCGCGACATCATAGCAGCCTGCTTGAAATATTTCGCCCGGCCAGGCGTGACCTCAGCGCGGCTTTTCCAGATAACCGCTTACCAGCGCCGCGCACGCTTCCACAAACTTCTGTTCGTCAAAGTTGAAGGTTTCGGCAAAATAGCTATTGATGTCGATTTCGCCGTAAAGCGCGCCGCGCGTAAAGATCGGCGTCACAATCTCCGACTTCACCAGCGCCGACGAAGCCTTATAGCGCGGATCGTTCGCCGCATTGTTTACCACTACGGTTTTTTTCGTCGTGGCTGCGTCGCCGCACAGGCCTTTATCCAGAGAAACGCTCTCATGGGGATCAAAGCTGCCCACATGCGGCCCCAGCTTCAGGCTGCCGGGGCGTGTTTTATCCACCAGGTAAAATCCCACCCAGTTATAGCGCGTCATGGTGTCATGCAGGCGCTGGACGATCGCCTCCATCAACGCATCCACCGTGCGCGCTGACTGCGCTACATAGCCGAAGTCTTTAAGCAATTCCTGGTGCTTGGACATTTCTATGGCATGGGCTGCGCGGACTTATGCCCAGCCCTGCTGCCTTTATATAGTCAGCCGCCGTGGCAGGCAATGTCATTGTGTGTTCATCTGCCGGTACGAAAGCAGCAGCCCAGCCAGCAAGCGGACACCGACTTGAGACTACCGTTTCTTCTCCAGATACTTGCCTACGAGCTGCGCCACGTCTTCCGCAAAGGCCTGCTCCGCTTTGGTGAACGTATTGGCAAAATAGCTTTCAATATCGAGCTCAGCCAGCAGCTCATTTTTAGCCAGAATCGGGACCACCAGGTTCGCCTTCACAATTTCCGATCCGGAAAGATAACGCGGATCGCTGGCCACGTCATTCACCACAACGGTCTTTTTGGTGGTGGCCGCCGCGCCGCACAATCCTTTATTGATGGGGATACGCACGTTGGGGCTGAAGCTGCCCACATAAGGGCCCACCACCAGCACCCCGGGATCGGCCTTATCTACCAGATAAAACCCCACCCAGTTGTAACGTGAAAACTCATCATGCAGGCGCTGTGATATATGGGTCATCAGCGCTGTTGCGTTCGCCGCGGTTTCAGCAAATAGTCGGAACTCCTGGAGCAGTTCCTGGTGTTTTGACATCTTAGTTTTTCCTGGGCGTGCAAAAAAGATTGCCCCAGTTATACATTTAGAGCTGCCACGCAGCAATGTTATTTTGCGTTGCGCATTTAATCTGGTAATGGTTGCTGGCTCACTTCTCTCTCCGTTGCGCGTCCAATTTGAAAACATCCGCGTCACCCTTTACCCTTGAGACAGCTATGAAGATTCCTTGTTTGCGCAACCTCGCAATTGTCGTTGGATTTATCTCGATCGCTCTCACCCTTAACGCCCAGGACATTGCTTCCTTTGAAAAACGGATCACCGTCAAGAAGCTGGCCAATGGCCTGACCATCGTGCTCATGGAACGCCCTGAAGCGCCGGTGTTTTCCTTCTACACGCGCGTTGACGCCGGCTCCGTGCAGGAAGTCCCGGGCATCACCGGCCTGGCGCACATGTTTGAGCACATGGCCTTCAAGGGCACGCATGAGATCGGCACCACAAACTGGCCCGCGGAAAAAGCCGCGCTGGAAAAAGTGGAAACCACGTATGCCGCTTATTTGCATGAGAAGTTGAAGGAAGTTGGGCGCGACGAAAAGAAGGTGGCGGAGCTTGAAAAAGCCTGGCAGGCAGCCGTGGATGCCGCCGAAAAGTTTGTAGTCCCCAATGAGTTTGGTGAGATCGTGGAAAGCCAGGGCGGAGTCGGTCTCAATGCATCCACTGACCGCGACGAGACGACATACTTCTATTCGTTTCCAGAAAATCGCCTTGAGTTGTGGGCTTACCTGGAGTCAGAGCGCTTTCTGGAGCCGGTGATGCGCGAGTTTTATAAGGAGCGCGACGTCGTCTATGAAGAACGGCGCATGAGCGTTGATAGCTCGCCGCAGGGCCGGCTGATTGAGCAGTTTCTGCGCGCGGCATTCATCGCGCATCCTTACGGACGCCCCGTAGTTGGCTGGCCTTCTGATCTGCGCGCCTTCTCCGCCACTGACGCCATTAATTTCTTTAAGAAGTATTACGTTCCCGCAAACATGGTGGTCACGGTGGTGGGCGACCTGAAGGCCGCGGAGGCCATGCCGATCATCGAGAAATACTTTGGCCGCATCCCCGCGCGCCCCGCGCCAGATCCGCTGCGCACCCAAGAACCTCCGCAACAGGCCATGCGGACCGTCTTAATTCATGACCGCAGCCAGCCGATTTATGTTGAAGGCTACCACCGCGGAGACTATCGCGATCCTGACGATCCTGTGTATGACGTGCTGGCCGACTTGCTTTCCAAAGGCCGCACTTCCCGGCTCTATCGTTCCCTGGTGCGCGACAAACGGATTGCCATTGCCGCGCAGGGCGGTTCGTTCCCCGGCAATAAATATCCCAGCCTGTTTTTCTTTTTTGCGGCGCCCAGCCAGGGCCACACTGCTGAAGAAATGGCCGCGCCTATCCATGAAGAGATTGAAAAGCTGAAAACGCAGGATGTCTCCGACGAAGAATTGCAGTCGATCAAGACGCGCGCCAAGGCTGACCTGATTCGCGGCCTGGGCAACGATCAGGGTTTGGCCTTCCAACTGGGTGAGTACCAGGCGCTCTATGGTGACTGGCGCGAGCTCTTCCGCCAGATTGATGAGATCGACAAAGTCACCAAAGCCGATATTCGCCGCGTCGCCAATAAGACATTTCGTGATGACAATCGCACCGTTGCAACCATGGAAACGGAAGCGGAAAAACCAAAGCCGACAGAGCCGGCCAAAGGAGAGCAGAAATGAACAAGGTGAAATTCTTGCTCTTCATAACAATAATTTTCGCAATGAACGGGCTGGCTCTTAACGCGGGTGCCCAGGCCCGGAAACCCATTCCGCCAAAAGTCCCACAGGCAACAGCCAAGCCTTCTGCCGCGCCGGCCACATCATGGCAAAAAGTTCCCATTCCGCCGCTGCATCAATTCAAGCCGCAGGAGCCGCGCCGTGTGGAACTGCCCAACGGAATGGTGATCTTCCTGCAGGAAGACCACGAACTGCCGCTGATTGATGGCACCATCCGCATCCGTGGCGGATCGCGTGAAGAGCCGGCGGACAAGATCGGCATGATCTCCCTTTATGCCGATGTGTGGCGCACGGGCGGCACCAAAAGCAAAACCGGTGACGAGCTTGACGATTTTCTTGAGGCCCATGCCGCGCGCGTTGAAGCTTCAGACAGCGCGGACTCGACCTTTCTTTCCTGGTCATCGCTGAAGGAAAATTATGATCAGGTCTTCCCCGTCGTGCTGGATCTTCTGGAAAACCCGGAGTTTCGCCAGGACAAAATTGATCTTGCGAAGCAACAGTTTTTCAGCCTGATCTCGCGCCGCAATGACGATCTCGACGAAATCGCCGGCCGCGAATCTGCCAAGCTGGCATATGGCCCGGACAATCCTTATTCCCGCACGGCTGAGTATGACACCGTGGCGGCCATCACGCGTGAAGACTTGATGCAATGGCACAAGCGCACCATCGCGCCCAATAACATGATCTTGGGTCTTGCCGGTGATTTTGATTCCGCCGCCATGGAACAAAAGTTGCGTCAGGCTTTTGGCAACATGCCCAAAGGCGAGCCATTTGTCCCCGCGAAGATTACTTTTCACGGCCCCACACCGGGAATTTATTTTGTAGAAAAAAATGATGTCAACCAGAGTTCCATTGAGATGGTTGACCTCGGCATTGATCGCCGCAATCCCGATTACTACGCTATTGATGTCATGAATGAGTTATTTGGCGGCGGATTCTCTTCCCGCCTGTTCGTGAATATTCGCACCAAGCTTGGGCTGGCTTACTCCGTGGGCGGTGGCGTAGGGACGGCATTTGATCATTCCGGGATTACCCGCTTTGCCATGGGGACCAAAAGCGCAACAACCGCCGCCGGAATCGATGCGCTGCGCAAGGAGATGGAAAAGCTCATTACCGGCACAGTCCAGCCGATTGAAATGAAAAAAGCCAAAGACGCCATTTTGAATTCCTTCATCTTTGAGTTTGATTCCAAGCAGAAAGTCCTGGCAGAGCGTATGCGCTATGAGTTCTATGGCTTCCCGCCGGACTTCCTGGAGCAGTTCCGCGCGGGAATTGAAAAGGTCACGCCCGCTGACGTTGATCGCGTGGCCCGCAAATATCTCCACCCGGAAAAGATGGCGGTGCTGGTAGTCGGCAACGCCAAGGATTTTGACCGCCAGCTCTCAACCTTTGGCAAGGTGAATATGATCGATATCAGCATTCCGCCGCCCAAGAAGGCGGAGAAGCCGGGAAAGTAGGCCACGTTAAAGAACGTAAAGGGCTGGGCTCCAGCCCTTCTTCCCAAGTGAATCCTTTCCTGAGGTTAATCCCCTGATCCCGAGCCTGCAGCTTTCTTCATGGCTTTGCGCTTCGCCGCTGCTTCCTTCTTCGCTTCTGCTGCCTGCTCCAGATGCTTGCCCACACCTTTGGTGTGAGGATTCGGCTTCAGTAGGGGAAGAGCGCCGCCACTCGCTATCCAAAAGAGCCGTTCCGCATAAGCCGGACGAAAATCTTCAAAGTATCTTTGCTGCCAGTTCGGGTCCTGGCGCGGATCGTAGTCGTCCGTTTTGTGACCGGCATTAATCCAGCGGGAACGATAGTGCTCAAAAATGTCCATCACGTGGGCTGCATATGCCTTCGCCACTTCCGGGTCGCCTTCAATAATTAGCATGTTTTCGTCATTATTGGAGGAAGCTCGGAAGCCTAAGTTGTGGCTTCCGGTAATGACGGCGCATTTGGAACCGAACGGATCAATAACTATGGTTTTGTCGTGAATGATTGCATGCCCATACTTGTAAATCTCCTCACGCCATGCTTCGAAATTCTTGAAAATTCCCTGCGGCGAGGAAATCATGGCGTCCTCTGACACACCGGAAGTCAAAATGGAGAGGTCAAATTCCTTCGTCAGGTCGGGATCGCTGACTGCGCCGCGAACAAAGAGCTCTGGCTTTGCCGCCGCAGCCTTCGCCAGTTCCTTGAGGAAATGGAAGCTGCCTTCGCTTCCTGCCTTTCCTGGCATAAAGGCCAGGAACAAAACTGACTGCTGCGCCTTGTGTATCAGGTCATAGACCCGCTGCATGTCCACCGGGGTTGGCGGCGCAGTTTTGGCTCCCGACTTCATCGCCCCGTGAGTATTGGGAGAATACCAGACAGTAACGGTTGATTTGTTCTCTTGCGGGAGGGGGTCTCGCGGCGTGGCGCAGGCAGTGCGCAGTACCTGGCCCTGAATCCCCTTCATCGGAGCAGGCTGCTTGGGCACTCCCGCTGCCAGCGCATCCGTTTTTAAATCTTTCCAATATTGCAAATAGTCGGACGCCAGGCGGTCATCCTCGATGAGGATCGCATTGTTGCTCTGAGTACAAAGACCACTCGCCGTCCAATTGGTGCTCCCCGTAAGGACGGCTTTTGCGTTTCCCACCTTGTCGCAATAGACAAAGAACTTGTTGTGTCCGATGTGTCCAGACGGCATATAGCGGCGAATGATCTCCTTGGCGTTCTTCAACTTCTTCACACCAGGCTGGTTCTTGCCGTCATAGATGACAACCTTCTTCTTGTTTTGTTGCTTTTCGTCATTGTCGTTCGAAAGAATGAGATGCAGGTCTTTACATTCAGTCAGACGGTCAATAAGCTGCGGGTCAGTCATTTCATAGAGCGAGGCCCAACAGGAACCACCGTCTCTTTTGGCGCGATCAAGAAGTTGCGTCAGTGCTTCATATAATTGGCCGCATAGCGACTTCCTTAAATCATCCTTAGGATCATTGATCTTCTGTTCGATCTTGGCAAAATCCGGCTTCTTCTTGGCAGGGTTCCACAGATCGTCAGCCGTGTGCTGGGTTCCCAGAATGCCCCGGTTGAAGTAAACCTGCACCTTGTCATACTTGCCGGACACGACGACCCAATCCGTCTCTGCCACTGCGAGGCTGGTAAGCGGCTGTCGCGGAGCGCGCATGGGTATCACTTTATACTTGTAAGTGCCGCCTCTTTTCGCGTAGACATCGCGCCAGTTGTATTTGCGAATCGGTTGGTCTTCACAGGTAACCTTCAGCCGCTTGCCGCTACTGTCTCTATCGAACGCAGGCAACGCTTGGCCATTAGGATCGCCACCCTTCTCGATCCTGTAGACAGCGAAGCCCCCACAGCCCGCGATTGGTTGCGCGCCAAAATTCCAAGCCACGTGTACATAATCATTATTAGCTATGGCAATTGCTTTAATTTCATTTTGATAAGTAGACAAAACGGCCCCTTTCAGTCCTGATCTGAGATTTGAGTCCGCCTAATTTGTTTGTACAGACAGGAAAGTGCGCGAATTATATGCCGGAATCATTTCTTAAAGTGTCCATTCTTGCAACAGACAGCCAAAATAAGAGATTTTTATAAATTAGAACTAGGCAGCGATACCCCACTCTCTCTGCCCTAACTACTTGTGCGCATTGATTCCCAAGACAATCTGGAAGAGTGCGGCTTGCCCCTGTAATCACAACCACATGGCCTAGCAAAGCCTGATTTTCATCTCTGCTTTTTGCCTCCCCAAAAACACAAAGGGCACGCATTTGCGTGCCCCTGTTTTACTAAGTACCAATTACTAAGTACTAATTGCTGACTGCTTCCTTCGCGCAATGCTTCTCAAAAGCCTGCTTCAGCCGGGTGGCAATCGTATTCGGATCGCTCGTCTCAATGTCGTGGCGCTGCATCATGTAGACAAGTTGTCCATCGCGCATCAAGGCAATTGAAGGCGAACTTGGCGGAAAACCTGTGAAATGGCTGCGGGCCGCGTCGGTCGCTTCGCGGTCCTGTCCGGCAAAGACGGTGATCATACGGTCCGGACGGACGCCGCTCTGAATCGCCGCGCGCACGCCGGGACGCATTCTGCCTGCCGCGCATCCGCAGATGGAGTTCACCACTACCATCACGGTGCCTTTCTGGTTGATGGCATTTTCCACGTCGGCCGCGGTCCGCGCTTCTTGAATGCCGCCTGCTGTCAGCTCCTGGCGCATGGGCGCCACCATTCCCTCTGGATACATTTCTCTTTCCTCCCGATCTGATCTGCTCTCTATTCTACCAATTAAAAACTCTTTTCCATAACGGCCTTGTGCTGTAATCTGTTACGAATCTTTTGAGGACCCAGGAAAACATCCCCCTTGCACCGTTGACCACTTTTCACGTCGGTGGCCCGGCGCGTTACTTTGTAGACGCCCATTCGGAACATGAAGTTTCCGAAGCGGTGGCCTTCGCCTTCGCGCAGAAGCTACCACTTTTTGTCCTGGGCGGCGGCAGCAACCTTGTTGTTGCCGATAGCGGCTGGCCCGGCCTGGTCCTGAAAATATCTCTGGCGGGCGTGGAGTTTGAGGGTGACCTCCAGAAGATGCTCTTCCACGCCTCCGCCGGTGAAAACTGGGACTCGCTTGTGGCGCTCGCCATCAGCAAAAATTGCGGCGGCATTGAATGCCTGAGCGGAATTCCCGGGACGGTGGGCGGCACGCCGGTCCAGAATGTGGGCGCTTACGGGCAGGAAGTATCTGAAACCATCACCCACGTGCGCGCGCTGGAGATCGCTACCGGCACGGTGCTAGACCTCAGCAAAGCCGACTGCGGCTTTTCCTATCGCTCCAGCATTTTCAACGGCGCGCGCCGGGGCGAGTTCATTGTGCTGGAAGTTTCTTACCGACTTTGCCGCAACGTTGAACCAAAAATCGAATACGCTGACGTAAAAAACTTTTTCGCAGCCAGTAACGTTGAAAAACCCACGCTGCACCAAGTGCGCGATGCAGTGCGTTCCATCCGCCAGAGCAAGGCCATGCTTCTGGTTGAAGGCGACGAAGATTGCCGCAGCGCCGGATCATTCTTCAAGAACCCCATCGTCAGCGCCGCTGAAGGGAGCCGCATTCAGGCACTGGCGGAGAAGCGCGCTCCCGGCAAGACCATGCCCCGCTATCCCGCCGCCGATGGTCGGGTAAAACTCGCAGCCGCGTGGCTGGTGGAGCAGTCAGAATTTTCCAAAGGCTATTCGCTGGGCCCGGTCGGCATTTCGCGCAAACATACTCTGGCACTCGTGAACCGCGGCGGCGCAACGGCAAAAGACATTCTCGCCCTCAAAGACCAAATCGAGAAAAAGGTATTCGAAATCTGGGGAGTGCGGTTGCAGCCGGAGCCGGTGTTTGTGGGGTTTGACCGACAGTAATCGCCTGCACTAGGGGGTTGGCAAGGTCGAACAGGGCCTCAGGTCGGCGAAATCTGAAATCGTTACAGCCCACGATCAAGTTCATTTGGCGATGCCGCGCCGAGTGACGAGATACACGGCGAAGCTGCCCAGCCAGTGTCCGCCTTCGTAGTGCTCGCCGGTGACAGCAGCCAGACCGGCGCTGCGGTGCGCTGCGGCGCAGGCCGCGAGCGATTTCAGGCGCGGATCGTTCGCTGGAAGTCCTGAGGCTATTCCCTCGAGCATCCACGCCCGGCTCAGGTTCAGGCCGTCGATGTGACCCAGCTTGGGGTCGGATGGGTCGGTGGATTTCTGGGTCGGCAGCCAACCGGCGGAGCCGTCGCGAGGAATTTGCGGAAGAAATGTGTGCAGCCAGGAGGCAAAATCCGGCGGAGAGAGCACGCGGCGCATGAGATCGGCTTCAGCCAGGCAGGGAGAAAGAAAATCTTCGCCGGAAGGCTCGTAGGAAAGAGGGCAGTTCTTATCTGCGAGATAAAATTGACGCGCCTTGGCGAGAAGCAGCTTTGTGAAATCCTGATCATCGACGCGGCGCGCGTAATCGATCATCAGGCCCATGGCGAATGCAGTCTGGTTGTGCTCTCCGATCCGCACCGGGTAAGAGAGCTTGGGCAGCCAGACCTTGAGGCGATCCACGGCGCTTTGCTCCAGTGGAAGCAGGTTGACATAGAGCGCGTGGACCGTCAGGTTCTTCGGATCATCTGCCGCCCAATCGCGCAGTTCCACAGCAAGCTGCAGCAACCAGGCTAGGCCGTATGGCCGCTCAAAGCTGGCACGGCCCTCAGCTTGCAGGTATGAGGCCTCCGTGCGCAGGTTCTCTGCCGTCAGGCTCTGCTGCAACGCTGCGCGCGCCTGGAGCGCGAAAGGCGCGTCAGGAAAGGTGCGGGCCAGGCGCACGAGAAGCCAATGTCCGTGGACCGAGGAGTGCCAGTCGTAACAGCCGTAGAAAGAAGGCGTGAGTTTACGAGGCGGTGCGACATCGGCATCACTATTCATCGAATGCGCGATCTTATTGGGATACTCCTTGTGCACGCAGTCGAGCGCGAGTTGCGCGAAGCGGGAAGCGGCTTCGATATCAAAGCCGCTCTGCGAAGATGGACGCCCCTGCTCTACCCCAATCCGCGCAAAATCGGCGCGGCTCGGGGGCCCCTGCTCTACCCCAATCCGCGCAAAATCGGCGCGGCTTGGGGGCCCCTGCTCTACCCCAATCCGCGCAAAATCGGCGCGGCTTGGGGGCCCCTGCTGGCCAGACAAGCGTGTGGCCGCGACCAATAAGAGAAGGAAGAGTAGAAGTCTCGGATTTTCCATGTACGGGGCTAGCTTAGCAGCTTCAAGGGATTCTCTCATCGCCATGGACCTGAAGATGGAACGTCCAATATCTCAGCAACTTGCACTCTTTGCGTGCCTCAAAAATCCAAGCGCTCCCCAAATTCGTACTCCAAATGTATCTTTCTGCAAGCCAGATCATCTCAAAGTAAGTGCCGGATATCGGTGGCGGGGCAGTAAAATAGAAGCAAGGGTGCACGGAATAATATGCTGATCAAGAAACCAACTGACATACCGTCCTCAGAGATCACTCCCAAATCGACCTACCTGACCCGGCGCAAGTTTATTGCTGGTGCGGCGGCAGCGAGTGCGGCGCTGGCAGGCGGCTTTTACCTGCGCGACCACATGAGCGCATCTGAGACCGTCCATGCCGACGGCCAAAAACTCAGCGGCATTGTGAAAAGCAAGCTCAGCACCTCAGAGACTCCCACATCATTCAAGGACATTACGAATTACAACAATTACTACGAATTCAGCACGGACAAATACGAGCCGAACGGGCTAGCAAAAAACTTTCGTACGCGCCCATGGATCGTCGCAATTGATGGCATGGTGAAGAAGCCCAAGAAGCTGGATATTGACGCCATCATGAAGCTTGCGCCGTTGGAAGAGCGCATCTATCGCCATCGCTGCGTTGAAGGCTGGTCCATGATTATTCCCTGGGTCGGATTCCCGCTCAGCGCGTTGATCAAAGCCGCAGATCCGCTCCCCAGCGCAAAGTTTGTCGCGTTTCAGACCGTTCTCGCTCCCGATCAGATGCCCAACCAGAAGCGCAGTGGCGTGCTGGACTGGCCTTATGTTGAAGGCCTGCGCATGGATGAGGCCATGCATCCGCTGTCCATCATGGCCGTCGGCCTGTACGACGAAGTTCTTCCCAACGTCGATGGCGCCCCCCTGCGTTTGGTGGTGCCGTGGAAATACGGATTCAAGGGCATCAAGGCGATCGTAAAGATCAGTTTTACTGACTCCATGCCGCCGACAACGTGGAACAGGATGGCTCCCGATGAATACGGCTTTTATTCCAACGTGAATCCGCAGAAAGACCATCCGCGCTGGAGCCAGGCAAGTGAGCGCCGGATTGGCGAATTTCGCAAGCGCCCCACGCTCATGTTCAATGGCTATGCTGATCAGGTCGCAAGCCTCTACTCGGGCATGGACCTGCAAAAAAATTACTGATGAAATCGCTGCCGGAAAAGTTTATTCGAGCATTGAAAGCGCCGGTGTTTCTCCTCTGCCTGGGGCCGGCCTTTGTGCTTACATGGAAAGGCTTTCATGACGGCCTGGGCGCGAATCCCATTGATGTAATCACGCGGACCACCGGCAGGTGGACGCTCACGTTCCTGCTGATCACGCTCAGCGTTACGCCGGTTCGCAAACTCAGCGGCCTGACTTGGCTGATCCGCTTCCGCCGAATGCTGGGGCTATTCGCGTTCTTTTACGGTTCACTGCATTTGATGACGTACATTTGGCTCGACAAGTTTTTTGACGTCCATGCAATGCTCCACGATATTGCCAAGCGCCGATTCATCACCGCAGGCGTGACGGCATGGATCCTGATGTTGCCGCTCGCACTCACCTCCACAAAGGGCTGGATTCGCCGCATGGGCGGCAAGCGCTGGCAAAAGCTGCACCGCCTTATCTACTTCAGCGCGGCTGCGGGCGTGATCCATTTCATCTGGCTGGTCAAGGCAGACTTGCGCCGACCTTTGACCTACGGCGCGGTACTCGCGATCCTGCTCTCTTATCGACTCGTCATCTGGGTGGTATCGCGCATACGTGCGCGCCGTGCCGTGGCGACCCAGCAGACGGCCCGCGCCTAGGCAACATCCTGAAAGCAACCGCGTGCAACGATTCCCAGAAACGCCAAAGGCGCATCCTGAATCGCTCTCAAGATGCGCCTCGGTACGTTGAATCAGGTATTGATCAGCGGAAATTCAGCCTGATCGTGGTTGATTGTTCAATCGGCTGGCCGTTGAGCTTGGCCGGCTTGAACAGGTAACCCATGACCGCCTGAATCGCGGCATCTTTGAAAACGGGCTGTCCGCTCATAAATTTCGGATTGTATGGCTTGCCATCCTTTCCTACCGTAACTAACACAACGGCAGGGCCGGTGATGCCACGGGCTTTGGCAATGGCCGGATAAACGAGTGGGCCGGTCCTGAGCACCTGAAGAGGCTCAAGCTGCGATTGCTCAATCGCAGCCGCCGAAGGCGCCGAGGATGCTACAGGCCGCGCCAGACTGGATAAAGGCGCTGCCGAATTCGTGGTGTCCGCGGTGAAAGAAGGGGCTACATCCGGGGCTGCTGTCACCGTGTTCTGCTTCGCGATCCTGGACGTTCCGGTGCTGCCAAGAGTAGCGACCGACGCCGGCTTCTCCGTGACAACAGGTTTTTCTGCCGGCGATGAATTCTTCTCGGCAACCGTCTTGGCCGATGGTTTCTCCGCTACAGACTTTGCAGCCGGAGGCATCGAAATTGTGCTTGGCGTAGCGGCCGCAGCCGTCGCGCCGGAAGCGGGCTGTCCCGTACCGGATGGCGGCACAATGGCCGGAGGCACATTCGCGGCTTCCTGCGTCTGCTGCGGCGCGGCGGTTTTGGGCTTTTGCATTTTCAGGAAGGCAAACGTGGCCGCAGCGGCAATCACCAGCACCGCAACCACGCCAATCATCATGAATCGGCTTCCGGATTTTTTATCCTCTGCCGCCACTGAATCAAACGTGCCAAAATTTGCTCGCGGTGCGGCTTCAAAGCGCTTCTCTTCTTTTTTGGGCGGCGTGGCAAGCGGAACCACTTCCAGAGGCGCACTCTTGATAGGCTCCGCTTTGGCAGGGGCCGTGGCGGCCGCGCGCGGGGCTGAAGACGAAGGCTTGATCACCACGGCCGGAGGAGTTGCCTGTACGGGCGGCTGCACTGGCGTGGGCGCCGGGACTGCCACGGGTTTGGCCGTGATTGCCGGCACTGGCTGCCGCGGAGCTTCCACCTGCGGATTCTCCTCGCGGGCGCGACGCTCCTTTTGCAGCAGCGCGGAAATCTGATCGGCCATGGTTTTAAGCACGGCCACATGCGTAATGGTAAAAGCGTGCGGCGTAGGCGCAAATGCCGCCAATACGCCAACCACCCGGCTGTCTTCACGGATCGGCGTCACTACCATGGAGCGTATTCCCAGTGCGCGGATCGCGGCCGTGTCGACGCGCGTATCCGTCTCACAATCGTCGCAACGCAACTCTTTGCCGGTTTGAATGCAGAGTCCGGTAAAGGTCCCATTGACGCGCAACGCCGCACCGACCTCCGGCGCGCTGGCCCCGCTACGTGCGCGGCATACGATCTCATCGGCGTTGCCTTCGCTTAGTGCGATGGCCACTCCGGAAGCGTTGGTAAAGGCTTGGGCGCGTTGCGCCACTACCGCCAGATCGTCCGGCGAGGCGCCACGGCCTCTCTTGCTCGCGGTGCTGTTAGCAGTATCTGCTTGGGTTGCCATGTGTACGCCGTCCCTCAAACTTCTATTTTTTCTTTTTAATTTGAACTCGCTGTGTTGCCCCGGAAAATATTTCTGTCGAAGCGTTCAAAGAGCGATTCGAATCAAATCCGCTCCATGCGCTTCTGCACGTTCACACATCCCGCCCCGGCTGACGCCGATGGCCCGATCACCGCTCTGCCGTATCCTGGGACCAAAAACCAACCGGGCCGCGAACGTAAGACGTGAGCGCTTTGCCGGTTACGCGTTGCGTGGGGGACTCGCTTTGGGAGCGAGGGAATGGACGCGTGTACGGCGACGAGCGGCCGGTCTTTACGGCCAAACCCGTTTGGTTTTGTCTCCGCCGTTGCTGGATGTTTGCACTGCCACCGGACGTGCCGCTTCCGGAACGCCCTGGGCGCTGCCGCCTTCCAGGATTCGCGCTGCTACTCGCAGGGCTTCAATCTCGGCATTCAAGCCTGAGATTTGCGCCTGGAAAATGGCGATTTGGTTTTCTTTCTCTTTTATCGCGTCATATATATTGTTCATGGTTTTACAGGCCTCAGGCGCGAATATAGCAACAACTGTTCGAATGTCAATCGGTACCCAGGTACACACGTTCAGTTATATACCTTAAGAATCAACACATTAGTACATGTCCGCAGGTCATTTAGCTTCTGCTGTGTTTTCCAAGATATACCCCCGAAATCCGGCAAAATCCGATGAAACCCAGAGTCACACGGCCGAACCCGGATAGCTAACGCGGGTATTTCCCATTATGGAACTGGCTGTTACCTTCGTAACCTCACATGCACTATGAATGCACCCCGGCACGAACTATGCGACGGCGCAAAACTTTCCGTTGGACAATGCCGCGCGATGACATTCGCTTAACCGGCATTGTCTGAGTGGCCACAAAACATGTGGCGCCTCGCTCGATATTCAGTAATACGGATTTCTGGATAGTTATCGAGAGTTAAATTTCGTGATGAAAAGCAATCCACTACCGATTTCGTCAGAAGGCATTTATTTTCACTAGACGTATTACCAAAAGGGTTTAAAATTCTCCGCGTCTCTCGGTTCTTGCATTCAGCGATGCTGGAGTGCGCTGTTGCTCTAACCATGGAGAGGGAGATGAAGAAGCTAGATCAAGGAGATCCTCGATGAAGCGTCTGCAACAGTTCTGTACGATCGCATTCTTATGTTGCTGTTTGCCATTTATGGCAAATGCACAGAGCGCATCCAGCGCACAAATTTCGGGTACCGTGGTTGACCCGCAGGGAGCGGTCGTTCCGGGCGCCAAGGTGACCGCAACCAACCAGGCAACGGGCACAGGCCGATCAGCAACAACCACCTCGACCGGTAACTATGTGATTCCCAACCTTCAACCTGGCACTTATGACGTGGCCGTTGACGCAAAAGGGTTTGCGCCGGGTTCAACAAAAAATATCGTTCTGAATTTGGGCGACCAGAGAGACCTCGGCTTCAAGTTAAACGTGGCAGGATCAACAGAAAGCGTGGAAGTGACCACGCAAGCCCCTCTAATCGAAACCACCAAGACTGATGTCTCCACCAATATCACGAACCTGGATATGGAACGACTGCCTACACTGGCTGGCGCCGGCGGCACAGTGAATGATTACGCCCAGCTCGCGCTTACGGCCCCTGGCGTAAAGTCTGATACCAGCGGCTTGACCACCGATCTTATCTCTCCCGGCTCCATCAACAATCGCGGCAATCTTTACAACGTAGATGGCGCCAACATAACTGACCAACTGGTTTCCGGCCGTGATAGCACAGGCGCATCCATTGACGAGGTGCAGGAATTTCAGGTTCTGACCAACAACTACAACGCGGAATACGGCCAGGCCACCGGCCTGGTAATGAATGTTGTAACGAAGTCCGGCACTAACAGTATTCACGGCGATGGTCACATGTATTTCCGCGGACGAAACCTGGCCGCATCTGATCCCTTTTATAATGTGGGAATTCTTGGCGACCCGCGCTGCCCCGATCCGACATCGATCGAGGGTTGTCCGCGCGCCCCTTTCCACCGCAAGGAAGGTGGTTTCACTTTAGGCGGTCCCTTCAAGAAGGATAAACTTTTCTGGTTTACCAGCTATGAGCTAAGCCGCCAAGCTGTCCCGCTCACGTTAACTCCCCCCCCTGAACTTGGGGGCAACGTTACGGTTCAGTCGCCAGTCAATAACCTGCTCTATTCTGCAAAGATCGATTACCACATCACAGACAAGCACTTATTGACAGCGCGCTATGCAGTGGACCGCCTTCGGGAAGCAAACGTTATCGTCCAAACGGGAACTAACATCACGCCAGATGGCCTCACCAGCAGCACGATTAACAATGCCAGCGTCAATGTAGGCTTGGTTTCTTCGCTCTCGTCCAACCTGACGAACGAAGCCCGGTTTGTTTTTTACCGTTTTGTCACCGCGACATCTGACGCCAGCAGCGCTCCCGGAATCATCCACACCGATCTTGGAGATGCGACGACCGGCGCAGATTTCTGCTGCCCCCAGGGTGGCCTGCAAAAGCGGTATCAATATATTGACAACTTGACCTGGGTCCACGGGAACCACACATGGAAAACCGGGTTCAACATCAGCTACTATCCCTGGAACTCGCTTTTCCCGCAGTTTCACTTTGGACAATACACCGCCAGCGGGACTGGGACCCCAACGGACCCCTTCGTTCCGACCAGTTTGACGATTGCGTTTGGCCCGGGAGAAGTCACCTCCAAGGACAACATCTACGGGTTCTACATCCAGGACACATGGAAGATCAGCCGCAAGCTGACCATGAACGCCGGATTGCGATATGACTTTGAAGCCGGCGCATTTAAAGGCGGCAAAATTCCCGGTCCGAACGGCACCTGTTTCCAGGGTAACGGTCTGATTTCGGCCTGTTCATCTGACGGAAACAACTGGCAGCCCCGGTTGGGTTTCACCTACGCTCCGTGGGACAAGACACTGTTCCGTTTGTCCTTTGCCGAGACAACAATGCTCGCCTTCAACAACGTAGTGCTGGATTCACTTAACTTCGATGGCACGACATTGAATACGGTTACCATCGACAACTCTACACCCGCGGGGGCTGCAGCACTGGCCGCCTTCCCCAATCTTCCGAGCCCCGCATTACTGGCGCCCTTTGCTCCTCAACTGAGCGGTCCTTTCGGCCGCGTAAGGCCCATCTCACCCGACCTAAAAAACCCGGAAATGCGTTCCGTGAACTTTGGTATTGAGCACCAATTCACCAACACCCTGAAGGCGGGGGTTCAGTACATCGGTCAGTTTGGTTTCGGCCTCTTTGGTGAGCGTGATTTTAACGCGCCAACATTGAATGCCGATCCAAACCATCCCGGTTTCTTTTTCTACAGCCCCGCGCGGCCGAATACACAATTTGCCGCTGTCCGCACAAATGAGAACTCGCGCACCTCGCACTACAACGGCATGCTTGTAAGCGTGGAAAAGAACATGTCCAGGCATATACAGTTCAATGCCAGCTATACCTGGTCACATGCTCTTACCTCAGGCGAAGACTTTTTTGGTCTTTCAGAACCGGGTGATTTCGTTAATACCCGGCCCGAGCTGGGGCCTGCGTTTAACGACATCCGCCACGCTGTGAACATGGGTGTGGTTCTGGATTCCGGCAAGATGACTTCCAACCACTTCGCCGGCGTTTTTGCCAATAACCTTGGATTGAGCTGGGTCGGCCAGCTGCAATCGGGACGGCCTTATCCGCTTTCGACAGGTACTGCTCCATTCGGCGGCAGCGCCAGATTTTTTGGCGCCGGCAGCGAAACGCAGCAGCGGCCCAACGTAGCGGCAGACGGAACCGTTAACACGTCTGGTATCGCTTCCTTCGATGGCGGTAACGCACTGTTTGGCCCCGGCGCGGTAGCGGCATGTATCGCCGGAGGGTTCCCAGCGGCGCAATGCCAGTCGATTCAAAATGCATTTGCACCGCCGGCGGGCGTAACTTTCACCGGCGCAGTGGATGCCGTTACGGGCGACGCTGTCACTTTCTCAAAAGTTAACGGCGACGTGGGCAGAGACGCCGCACGGGGATCACCGTTCTATAAGTTCGACGCTTCCCTGCACAAGTCGATTAACATGCCCAAGTACGAAAACATCAAGGTGGAACTCCGGTTTGATGCTTTCAACGTGTTCAACCACACCAATGCAACTTTGTTCAACACGAATGACGTACTTAACGTCTTGGGCCCATCTGTCACCAATGCCGGATCGCCTGGCGCGACCGTCAATCCTGATTTCTTCACCTGCACTGGCTGCATGCGGCCCAACGGCACTTACGTTGGAACTAACGGAAAGACCTTGACCCTGGCTGATCTGCAAAAAGGCGGCAGAATCCTCTCGTCGCCGTTTAATGGTCTTGGCGATCCGGGGTCTGATGACGGACCGCGCAAACTCCAACTCTCATTCCACGTTCGCTTCTAACCGCGTACGTGTACAAACCAACAGGCGGGCCTCCGGGCCTGCTTTTTTATGCCGACAGCTATCGGTCACACTCCGGTCGCTGTTGATCTTGTCAGGGTTAGTCGTTTAATCTCGGCTTGCCACACAGCCAACAGGACGCTCCCAATCAATACGAGCGCCAGACACAACCCCAGCCACATGCCCACTGCTCCCATTTTCATCTTGAAGCACAGGAACGCGCCCAGCGGAAGGCCTATTACCCAGTAGCCGACAAAATTAGCGAGCATAGGAATACGGGTGTTACCAGCGCCTCTGAGCGCTCCCGTCGCAACAACCTGTAGTCCATCGAATAACTGGAACACCGCCGCCACCAGCAGCAACGTGGCCCCGGCATTGACCACGGCGGCTTCCGGCGTATATGCGCGAGCAATCGGCCTGGCAAACAAGAACAGCGCCAGCCCTGAGCACGACATGAAAAGTGCGCCAAAGAAGATTGCCATCCATCCGGCGCGGGCGGCCGCGTGCGCATCCTGTGCGCCCATGGCGTGGCCCACCCGCACAGCCGCGGCGGAGCATATTCCTAGCGGAACCATATAAGTGAAGCTCGCAACATTGAGGGCAATCTGGTGTCCGGCAAGCTGCACCGCGCCAAGTTTGCCGATCAGAAAAGTTGCCATGGCAAAAGCGCCGACCTCAAGTAATAGCTGCGCCGCTGCCGGAAGTCCCAGCCGCAGCAGCACGCGTATCCGATTGAGTTCAAAACGCCGTGAAGCGCTCCACAGCCCGCTGGATCGTTTGCGATCGTAATACACCGCTGCAATCGCCAGCACCACGACCATATATGCCCGAGAGATGCACGTGGACCATCCGCTGCCGGCCACACCAAAGGCCCGCGCTCCAAGATGCCCGTAAACCAGCACCCAGTTCCCCGCCAGGTTCACCAGGTTCGCCGATACCAGGGCAAATACCACGGGCTTAACAATGTGCATGGACTGCAGGTAGCGTCGCAAGGCAAAGTAGAGAGCAAGCGGCAGCGTGCTCCAGACCAGCGCTTTAAGAAATGGGACCGTCGTACTGACCAGTGATGGCGCAAGTCCTAAATGGCCGAACAGTGGCAGAAATATCAATACCGAGGCCATTAAAATGGGAGACAGAATGCATGCCAGATAAAGCGAGTTCCACATGGTGCGGTGGCACTCTTCCAGACGACGTGCGCCATACGCCTGCGCCACCAAAGTGTCCATACCCAGCATTACACCGCTGCCAAAAATTCCAATCGTGTAAAAAAGCGTGCTGCCGAGGCTGACCGCGCCAATGGCGGTCGCGCTATCCGGCAGCCGACCCACCATTACGGTGTCAGTAAATGCCATGGCCAGCCATCCCAGCTCAGTAAGGGCAAGCGGCGCTGCCAGCCGCAACATGGGACGAAATTCCTGGCCTATCTCACGCGTTTCCACTGGATGATTTAAACACACCTTTTCCATTGCACACGGAAGGCCATATTTTGCGAAATAGGGGTAAAGAGGCAGGGAGATGCCGGGGCTGCCTAGCTGGGATCAGTTGACGATGAACGGCTCCGCGTCAGGATAATCTTCAAGGATGGCGTGATAACCGGAAGTGATACGTGTAGGATTTTTGACCGCCCGACGCAGCTCAAAACGGACATCGTGGTTGCACTTCCTGCAAATGGGGAACCGCTGGTCCTGGAGGAGAGTGGCCTCATGCATTAGACGGTGCGAATCGTGCGTAACCCGGTAAATTCCACTTTCAGGCACCAGATCTCCCGGTCGATATTTCTTTCGCACAGTGCTTCCTTGAGTGGATTCGATCCGCTGCTTTCGGAATCGTTGTAGATATTAAAAGATTTCCAATAATCGTGACAAGGCCCATGTACCAATGACATATGCGTCCAGAGTCTCTGCTATTTTATTTACCCGAAATTCAGCGGACTGGGCTTTTCAAAATCAAATGCTGGGGTATAATCCGGAAAAATCAGCACAACCTGACCCAACATTCATGGCCAAAATTCTGTCGGTTTCTTCCAGTGAAGTCCTCAATACAACTCGCCAACTGCTGTTGGAACATAAAGGATTCATTGTTTGCTCCGCGCTGACTTTGGCGCAGGTTGAAGCCCTGGGTAAGACCAGTGAAAAAGTGGACTTGGCCCTTATTTGCCACGGTTTCCGCGGAGTGGAGAAGCGCAAAATTGCCCACGCCGTGAACCACTACTATCCCGGCTTGCCGATTCTGGAAATGTGCTTCCATTCGCCGGAGATTCCCGGCGCGGACTTTATCTTGAGTGATGCTCCTCACGAATTGATCGCCGCTATTGGTCTTGTGCTGGAAGGACGGCGGGTCCGCGGATATACGGAATAGCCCTCGGGTTAGCCGCTCGCGCCTACTTTTGCGATTGACATCTCCAAGGCAGGTTCGCTAGCATAACCGCTCATGGTTTCCCTGTCACATCGCCATCATCACCACCATTACACGGCGAGCGTGTCGGCGGAGGCCTGTAGAAGTTAAATACAGCGCACTTATAAAGATCAAAGGCCCGCCGGCTCAAACAAATCGGCGGGCTTTTTGTTTTGCTTCCTGTTAAAGCATGAACTTGTGAGGATATATGCAGATTGATTTTGACAAAATGGATGGCCTGGCCCCCGCCATTGTGCAGGAAGACTCCACGGGCGAGGTACTGATGGTGGGATTTATGAATTCTGAAGCTTACGCACGAACCGTGGAAACCGGCTATGTGACGTTTTATTCCCGTACCCGGCAAAAGCTGTGGATGAAAGGCGAGACCTCCGGCAACCGGCTCCGCATAGTTTCTGCATTGACGGATTGCGATCGCGATACACTGCTGTTCCGTGTGCAGGTGGAAGGCGACGGTCTGGTATGCCACACCGGCACAAAGTCATGCTTTACTGAGCCGATTGCAGTCAACACCGTGGAGGCGCCGCGATGAAGCTGCGCGTCGGGTTACCCAAGGGAAGTTTGCAGGAATCAACCATCGCCCTGTTCAAGCGCGCGGGCCTAAACGTTTACACCAGCAGCCGTTCGTATTTTGCCGCCACTGACGATCCGGAAATTGAGTGCATGCTGATCCGCGCCCAGGAAATGGCACGCTACGTTGATCACGGCGCGCTCGACTGCGGCCTTACCGGCAAGGACTGGGTGGTGGAAAGCGGCCTGGAGTTGCAAACCGCCGCCGAACTGACCTACGCAAAGCAGGGCCTCGGCAAAGTGCGCTGGGTGCTCGCCGTGCCGGAAGATTCAGCATTCAAGAAAGCCGAGGACCTGGCGGGAAAGATTATCGCCACCGAACTGGTAAATGTGACTCGTAATTTCTTTGCAGGCCGCAATGTTCCGGTGAAGGTTGAATTTTCCTGGGGCGCGACCGAAGTAAAGCCGCCCACGCTGGCCGACGCCATCGTTGAAATCACAGAAACCGGCAGCTCTCTCCGCGCCAACCGCCTGCGCATCATCGAAACCATTATGGAGTCCAGCACGCAACTCATCGCCAACAAAGCGGCATGGGCAAGTGACGAGAAACGCCACAAGATTGAAAATCTTGCCCTGATGCTCTCCGGCGCCATCTATGCCCAGGGCCGCGTTGGACTGATGCTCAACGTTCGCAAACAGGACCTGCCGGGCGTCCTGGCCGTGCTGCCTGCGTTGCAGAAGCCAACCATTTCCACCCTGAGCGATGGCGAGTGGGTGGCGGTGAATACAATCATTGAGGAATCCACCGCGTGGAAAATCATGCCTCAACTCAAAGCCGCCAAAGCCGAAGGTATTGTTGAGTATCCATTGAATAAGGTGGTGCTGTAATGCGGACGCTGCGTGGCCGCAAAGCCGAGGCTTTTGTTCGAGCACTGGAACAGCGCGGCGCAACCGACCTGGCTCGCGTGGAGCAAAAGGTGGCGCGCATCGTGGTCGATGTGCGCAAAAACGGAGACAAGGCTTTGCGACGCTATGCCGAAAAACTAGACGGCTTGCAAGCCAAGCAGCCGCTCCGCGTTGCAGATGCAGAACTCGAGCAAGCATGGAGCGCGGTTCCCGAAGTCTTCAAACAAGCGTTGAAGGTCGCAGCCGACAATATACGGCAATATTGCGAATGGCAAAAGCCGCAGCAGTGGCGCAACGCCATAGCGCCGGGAATCAACGTCGGGCAGGTCGTGAGACCATTACAGTCTGCCGGCTGCTACGTTCCTGGCGGGCGCTATCCTCTGCCTTCAACCATGCTCATGACGGTGATCCCCGCACAGGTGGCGGGCGTTCGGGAAATTCGCATTGTATCTCCCCGCCCGGCCCCAGAGACCCTGGCGACCGCGCATTTCCTCGGCGTGCACGAGTTCTACAGAATCGGCGGAGCACAAGCGATTGCCGCATTGGCCTATGGAACAACAAGTATCCAAAAGGTCGACAAGATCGTGGGGCCGGGAAACCTGTTTGTGACCGCCGCAAAGAAGCTCGTTGCCTTTGATTGCGGCATCGACTTTCTTGCCGGACCGACAGAGATTGTGATTGTGAGCGAACGCGGCGAACCACGATTCATCGCCGCTGATCTGGTCGCCCAGGCAGAACACGACCCCGACACGCTGGCCGTGTTCATCACATCTTCTGCCACGCTGTCGGAAAAGGTCGCTACCGAAGCAAAGCTAGCCGCGACACAAAATGAACTCGCGAAAGTTTCTCTCAAAGAAAACGGCGCAATTCTGCTGGCCGAATCCCACGAACAAGCTCTGGAATTTGCCAACCGCATTGCCGCCGAGCACATTACCGTGAATGAAGAAGACCTTGCGCATATCAACAATGCGGGGTCGATCTTCATCGGGGACTATTCCCCGCAGGCAGCGGGCGACTACGCTTCCGGACCTAACCATGTGCTTCCCACCGGCGGTGTGGCGCGTTTTCGGGGTGGACTTGGAGTGCAGGATTTTGTTAAGACCATCTCTGTCCAGCAGCTTTCACGCGATGGGCTGGACCGTATCGCTTCCGCGGTGATCACGCTGGCGGAAGCAGAGGGCCTGAAAGCCCACGCAGAATCTATTCGAGTGAGGTCAGCAAATGCTTAAGGCGCGCCAGTGCGTCCGCGAGATGCGCGAATACCATTCTCCACTCAGCAGTCCCACAACTGAACTTCGCCTGGACATGAATGAGAGCACTACGGGCTGCTCGCCGCGCGTCCTTGCCAAACTGAACAGCATGGATGCGCGCACGCTGGCGCTGTATCCGCGCCGTGAGGCCGGAGAAAAGCTGGTGGCAGATTTTCTGGGCGTTGCGCCACAGCAGCTTCTGCTCACCAATGGCGCGGACGAGGCCATTGATCTTCTTTGTCGCGCCTATCTTGAGCCGCAGGATGAGATCGTCATCGTGGTCCCGACGTTCGCCATGTATGACGTGTTTTCCCAGATGGAACATGCGAAGGCCGTTCGTGTGCCGGCAGGCCCGGATTTCAGTTTCCCTCTGGAGCGCGTGCTGAATGCTCTGACGGCCAAGACGCGGATCGTCGTCATCTGCAATCCCAACAATCCCACGGGCGTCGACGTGCCGCGCTCAGCGATTATGCAAATCAGCCAGGCAGCGCCTGATGCGGCAATCCTGCTGGACGAAGCGTACTTTGATTTCTATGGCCAGACCATGCTCGACCAAGTTGGCAAGCTGCCCAACTTGTTCATTGCCCGAACATTTTCTAAGGCTTACGGACTGGCGGGCATCCGGCTGGGCGCGATGGTAGGCGATGTGGAACAGATATCGGTATTGCGGCGCATGGCTTCTCCCTTCAACGTGAATGCGTTCGCCATTGAGTGTCTGGCTGAAGCGCTGGCAGACCGCCAGTTTGTAGCCGACTACGTTACGCAGGTCATCGCCAGCCGGGAATGGCTGCACAAGGAACTGGAAAAGCTCAGCTTCAAGTGCTGGCCCAGCCATGGCAACTTTATCCTCTGCCGTTTGGGCGAAGAGAAAAAGTCCATTCTTGACGCTTTGCGCGCGCGCGGCATTTCGTTGCGTGACCGCCCAGATTGCGAAGGCTGCGTGCGCATCACCATTGGCAAGCAGCAAGAGATGGAACGGCTGATGGCCGAACTCAAGCAGATATTGTCTAAACTTCCCACGGCGAATCAGGCAGCGCGATGAGAAAAGCGTCGATCACGCGTTTGACTACAGAAACGCAGATCAAACTCGCGCTGACCATTGAGGGCGGCGGCCGTTATGAAGTTTCCACCGGAATCCGATTTCTGGATCACATGCTGGAACTCTTTGCCCGCCATGGAGCTTTCGACCTGAAGCTGAAAGCCACCGGAGACCTCGACGTGGACCAGCATCACACTGTGGAAGACGTGGGCATTGCTCTGGGTGAAGCGTTTGATAAGGCGCTGGGCGATAAGCGCGGCATCATGCGCGCAGGATATTTTCTGATGCCGATGGATGAAACGCTCGGTCTCGCCGCGATCGACTTCAGCGGTCGTGCCGCCGCAGTAGTAGATACTCGTGTAAAAACGCGGGTGGTGGGCGATCTGCAGTCGGAACTGGTTTACGATTTCTTTGAAGGCTTTGCTCGTGGCGCGCGCGCCAATGTCCACCTCAAGATAGTCTATGGACGTTCCAACCATCACAAGATTGAAGCGCTCTTCAAGGCCTTTGCCCGAGCATTGCGCGTGGCCTGCTCACGCGATAAGCAACTGGCCAGAATGCTGCCGAGCACCAAGGGCCTTCTATGATCGCGATTGTGGATTACGGCGCGGGCAATATTAGCTCGGTGAAAAAGGCGCTGGAACATCTTGGCGAGGACGCGCAGGTGACCTCCGATCCTTTAGTGATCACCGCCGCGCAGAAACTTGTTATGCCGGGCGTCGGCCACTTCAGCCGATGCCAATCGCTCAATGAATACCTGCGGGCGCCAGTGCTTGATGTCATCAAGAGCGGTAAACCGTTTCTGGGAATCTGCGTCGGCATGCAGTGGCTGTTTGCGGGCAGCGCGGAAGCACCGGAAACACCTGGGGCCGCTCTCTTCGCGGGCGAATGCTCGCGCTTCCCTGCTTCAGTAAAGTCGCCTCATGTCGGCTGGAACCAATTAGAGGTCCGACCGGGGGCGCGCCTGCTCCAGGGCGTGAACAGCGGAGCGTTTGTGTATTACACCCATTCTTACCGTTCTCCCGTGATCGCCGAGACTACGGCATGCACAAATTATGGCGGAGCATTTTCTGCTGCCGTGGAGCGCGAGAATGTCTTTGGTGTGCAGTTTCATCCGGAAAAATCCGCTGCAGCAGGTTTGAAAATCCTGGAGAATTTCTGTGCCTTGTAATGCACGCCTGGCCAAGCGCATCATCGCCTGTCTTGATGTGGATGCCGGACGCGTCGTGAAGGGCATACAGTTTCAGCAGCTGCGCGATGCTGGTGATCCCGCCGAGTTGGCGGTTGCGCACGCCTCGGCTGGGGCCGACGAGATTGTGCTGCTCGATATTACCGCCACTAACGAAGGCCGCAAGACCTTGGCAGAAACTGTTCGTCGGACGGCCCGCGATCTCTTTGTGCCGTTTACCGTTGGCGGCGGCATTCGAACGCTGCAAGATGCTGCCCAGGTCTTTGACGCCGGCGCGGACAAAGTCAGCATCAACTCCGCAGCGCTCGCGAATCCAGCGCTGATCAGCGAGATTGCAGGGCGCTTTGGCTCGCAGGCGGTGATTGTTGCCATTGATGCGCGGCGCGGAACGGGTCCGGCAGATAGAGCTGAGGTCTTTGTCTCCGGCGGACGCACTGCAACGGGCAAGAAAGCGCTGCAGTGGGCACGCGAAGCCGAAGAGCGTGGCGCGGGCGAAATCCTTCTCACTTCAATGGACCGCGACGGCACCGGCCTGGGCTTTGACTGCGAGCTTACATCGGCTGTTGCTTCATCTGTTTCGATTCCGGTGATCGCCTCCGGCGGCGCGGGCAACGCACAGCATTTCGTCGATGTCTTTTCCGCTGGCCATGCCGACGCAGCATTGGCGGCCTCAATTTTTCATTTTGCTACCCACGGCATTGGTGAACTCAAGGAGACGCTTCTTCGCTCAGGCATTCCCATGAGGTGGCCGTGCTGATTCCTTCCATTGATCTAATGGGCGGCAAAATCGTGCAACTTGTCCAGGGAGAAAAGAAAGCCCTGGAGTTTGACGACTTTGAATATTGGATTGAGCGCTTCTCCACGTTTCCTCTTGTCCAGTTGATTGACCTTGACGCTGCCATGGGCCACGGAAGCAACCGTGAATTGATTGCAGCAATTTGCAAACGCCTTCCCTGCCAGACAGGCGGGGGCATTCGCGACGTTGCGCGCGCCGGCGAACTGTTGGCTCTGGGCGCGAAGCGCGTAATTTTTGGTTCGGCGCTGCTGAAAGACGGCGCAATTAATACTTCATTGGCAGACGAAGCGGCTGAGACTCTGGGCACAGAACATCTCACCTTTGCCATCGATTCACGCCAGGGCAAGGTCGCTATCAAGGGCTGGAAGGAGAGCACGGCAATCGACCCGAAAGACATGGTCCGCGCTCTCGACCCTTATTGCAGCGCTTTTCTTTATACGCACATTGATACGGAAGGAACCTTGGCAGGGTTTCCCATTGAAATAGCGCGCGAATTAGCCGGCCTCACCAAGAATAAAATGATCGTGGCCGGTGGCATCCGCTCTCGCGCTGAAGTGGACCAACTGGATGCTATCGGCGTGGATGCGGTAGTGGGCATGGCGATTTACACGGGAGCGATGCAGTAAAAGTCTTACCACTGATGAACACTGATTACACGGATCAGGAATTGCAGCTACTTCACTGCTCGATATAAACCTGCAATCGCAAATGTATATGGCGTCCAACTCACATCCCTGAAACCGACGGATTCCATGCGCTGGAGCATTTCCTGCGGCGCAGGAAATTTCTGGACGGAAGCGGGAAGGTATTCGTAGGGGCCGCGCACGCCGGAAATCATCGTCCCGATCTTTGGTAAGACCTTGCGGAAATAGAACCCATAAAGTTTGCCCAGCAGGCCGCCGGGCTCGCTGAAATCCAATATGCCGATTTCACCTCGCGGCTTAAGCACGCGGAATATTTCATGTAGACCGGCGTCGTAATTCGCCAGGTTGCGGAAGCCGAAAGAAGAAACGACGAGATCTACACTGTTATCGGCCAGTGGAAGATGGAGAGCATCGGCCTCTACCGGCTGGATTTTTTTTGCATTGAACTTGGCCAGGCCGTGTTGCAGCATCTGGTGGGAGAAATCGAGCGCCAGAATTGCGGCGCTACTTTCCTGCCGCGAAGCCACGGCGCGCATGGCCACCGACATATCGCCCGTGCCCGCGCAGAGATCAAGCACGCGGGCATCGCTGCGCGAAAGAATGTGGCTGAAAATGCGGGCTGTGCGCCGCCACCAGAGACGGTCGACATTCATGGAAAGAACGTGGTTGAGAAGATCATAACGCGGAGCGATTTCATCAAACATCTGCCGCACGGCATGCGCGGCGGAACGCTCGTCGGATGTTCCCGCAGGCGTAGTTCCGCGCACGCCGCTGGAGGGCTTCTCGGGCGGCTTGTTAGGATCAATAGTGGAGGTCTTGACCTGCTCAGGCATGATTTCTGATCAACTCCACGGCATTGCGCACGATACTGGGCGACACGTCACTTGAGATTTTTACTTTACCGATCTTTTGCGGAAGAACAAAATGTACCGCGCCCGCCACGGTCTTTTTGTCTGCGCCCAGGCGGCTTAAAATGCTCTGAGCATCACGCGTCACTGGGGGTAAAGGTCCATACAGCCGCGTGGCATTGGTAATCCTCTCTGCCGTTTCGGCGTTGCATGCTCCAGATTCGCGCGCAATTGCGGCCGCCGCGATCATGCCCCAGGCCACGGCTTCGCCATGCAGAAAGTGCGAATAATCCGTGGCAGCTTCCAGGGCGTGGCCAATGGTATGGCCGAAGTTCAGGATGCGGCGCAGGCCTGACTCTTTTTCATCGGCGGAAACAACGTCGGCTTTCACTCGGATGGAATCGCCGATCACGCGTTGCAATGTCCGTGAATCACGGCCCAGAATTTTATTGGGATTGCGCTCCATAAGATCAAACAGATGGCTATCGCGAATCACACCGCACTTGAGTGATTCGAAGAGGCCAGAGCGGAATTCACGGTCATTGAGCGTCGACAAGAGATCAGGATCAACCAGGACGGTGCTGGGTTGATGGAAGGAGCCAACCAGATTTTTGCCGCCGCGCAAATTCACGCCGGTTTTGCCGCCGATGCTGGCATCCACCTGCGCGACCACCGTGGTTGGAATCTGGACGACGGGAATCCCGCGCATAAAAATTGCGGCGAGAAAACCAGCGCTGTCACCCACAACCCCGCCGCCGAGGGCCACCAGCAGCGATTTGCGATCGGCTTTGGCATCCACCAGGCTTTCCGCGAGTTGTTCCACTGTGTGCAGCCGCTTGGCCGGTTCGCCATCATGCATTTCCAGAACTTCATAGGGCAGGTGGGCATCGCGCAACGATTTTTCCAGCGCCTCGCCCCAGTGGCGACGCACGTTGGGTGACGTAATGACGAACACGCGGCTGCCAGAGGAAGGCAACACGCGCCGCACCTCGCGCCCCGCACGGCGCAGCAGGCCTGCGCCCACCTGGACGACATAGCCATTCGGTTTCGTTCTTACGCGGATCTTTTGCACTTGATTTGATGATAAATGATCTCGTTAGCAAAGTGCCCTAGCCGAGATCAGCGCTTTTCGAAATCCAGCGCATGGACCACGCGAACATCCAAGGGCTCCTTTCCTTCTGATACCATTTCCGCTACATGAAAAAACCTCCTTCCCAGGTGGACTTCATTGTTGTCGGAGCCGGCGTGGCCGGTCTGCGCGCGGCCATTGCTTTGGCTGAAGCCGGCAAAGTGCTGGTGCTGGCCAAGCAGGAGCTTACGGAATCCGCCACGCAATATGCGCAGGGCGGAATCGCGGTCGCCCTGAGCGACGAAGATGAAATCAGTCTGCATCTGCAAGACACGATCAACGCCGGCGACGGACTCGTAAACGTGGAGGCAGCGCACGTTTTGGTGGAAGAAGGGCCGGAGCGTATCCAGGAGTTGATCGACTGGGGAACGCAGTTTGACCGCAAAGGAACAAAGCTGACGTTCACGCGCGAAGCGGCGCACAGCCGTGACCGCATCCTGCATGCGCATGGCGACTCTACCGGGCGCGAGATTGGGCGGGCCCTCTATGCCAAAGCCTCTACGCTCAAAAATATTTCATTCTCAGAATTTGAATTCACGGCCATGCTCTGCATGGATTCAGGCCGTGTGACTGGAGTAGGCCTGATCTCCGACGCCGGAGAAATGCACACCGTAACCAGCGGAGCAGTGTTGCTAGCCACGGGCGGGGCCGGCCATGTTTACAGCAACACCACGAATCCCGCGGTCGCTACCGCGGACGGGGTTGCCATTGCGTATCGCGCTGGAGCGGAAATCAGTGACATGGAGTTTGTGCAGTTCCATCCCACGGCGCTCTACGTAAACAATGCGCCGCGATTCCTGCTTTCAGAAGCCCTGCGCGGTGAAGGGGCTGTGCTGCGCAATTCTGAACTGCATAGGTTTATGCCGAAATACCATGAGGCGGGCGAACTGGCGCCACGCGACGTGGTAGCGCGGGCCATCGCGCATGAACTGGAGGTCTGCCGACTAAAAGAACCGGTGGTCTATCTGGACCTGACGCACCGGAAGGCCGACCACATCAGGGCACGCTTTCCACGCATTTATGAAACCTGCCTTAAATACAATGTGGACCTCACAGTTGATCAAGTGCCGATACGACCCGCCGCGCATTACCTGATGGGCGGAATCCGCACCGATCTTGATGGACGCAGCAGCCTGCCTGGACTCTATGCCGCGGGCGAAGCTGCCTGTACGGGCGTTCATGGGGCCAACCGGCTCGCGAGCAATTCCCTGCTGGAAGGCCTGGTTTTCGGGGCGCGCGCCGCAAGCGCAATGATCAAGGAAGCGAAGCACGCTCACCATCCATCGGGGGCGCACACTGAACCGCTGAAGAATGGTGGCTCCACAACCGACGCGGAACCTTTCATTCAAAGTGTTCAGCAGCTTATGTGGAACAAGGTTGGAATCGTGCGTTCACGCCAGAGCTTGACCGAGGCGATACAGCAACTTCAAGCGTCAGCCCAGCAGTTGCCGCCACAGACCTCGCGGCGCAACTGCGAAGCCAGAAATATCCATACCGCAGCGCTGCTGATTGCGCGGTCCGCGCTGGCCCGGCTGGAAAGCCGGGGAGCGCATTACCGCATCGACTATCCTGAGCATGATGACCCAAGGTTTAAAAAGCATTCCATCGTAGGCGAAAAAGGCGTCCGGTTCGTCTAGGCGGGAAAAAGCCCTCCCCAAAACCAAAGGGCCATGGTTTCCCATGGCCCTCACCAGATTTGGAGAGTAGCGCTAATGATGAACATATCGTCTCACGATTAATCGCGGTGCTTCAAGTTACTTTTTGTCAGCCCCCGTTGGTTTCCGTGATCCCCCTCCGAACGGTAAATTTCACTCTGAGGTCATTCAAGAATCTAATTAAATAAAACCAAGAATAAATTTTTTTTCAGAAACCTCTATTTTTAGCCACCCTGACATACCCTTAATTTGAGTAAGGCCAAATCCTTGGGGATGTTTGACTGTACTCCACTGGGTTTGAGGGAATCTGCCGGGCAAGTGTTTGTTCCGAATGGCTCCGCGCAAACTGTTGAAAAGGAAGAACATGCCCTATTCATCGCAGACGGCTGACCGCTGGTACATAGCTGAACTCACAGAAGAAGTCACCCTTGAAGGGGACCCCCAGAACCTGGTCCACAAAAAGACGCGTGTAATTTTTGCCGATTCCCCGCAGGACGCCTACGAAAAGGCGCTCTCCATGATCACTGAGCATGAAATCAGCTATATCAATGAGCACCACAAGACCATTCGCACGCGCTTTTGGGGACTGCGCGAATTAAACCTTTCGAATGAAGACATGGACCGGGCCGGCATGCTGCCGAAAGACCGTATTGGCACAGCGCGCCGCAGAAATTCAACCGGCCTCTCACCAGAACAGCAGTTTGCCCTGCTGATGTCGCTTAAGCCCGGGGCCCTTCCAAACTAGGGCTTGGCTGGCGAATCAGACTCTTGGGGCTTTGGAAACAGAACTGAGGCCAGCACTGAAAGGCCCAGCACACCCCCCACCACCGCCAATGCCGCCCACGTAGGGACGTGATACCTTTCCGGCAACAGCATCTTGGCGCCAATAAAAATCAAGACCACAGACAGCCCGTAGTTCAGGTAGTGGAAAAGCTTCATCATCCCGGCCAGAGCAAAATACATGGAACGAAGGCCCAGAATGGCGAATACGTTGGACGTATAAACAATAAACGGGTCGCGAGTGATGGCCAGGATGGCCGGAATCGAGTCTGTGGCGAAGAGAATGTCAGTGGTTTCTACGACCAGAAGGACCACGAAGAGTGGCGTAAACAGGACCCTGCCTTGGCGCAGGACAAAAAAACTTTTCCCCTCATAGCTATCCGTGAGCGGCAGGAAGCGCCGGCAGAATTTCAAGACAATGTTGCGCGAGGGATCCTGCTCCTCGTCGCCACCACGCATCAATTGAAAGCCCGTCCAGATCAGGAAGACGCCGAAGGCATAGAGAATCCAGTGGAAGCGCTGCACAAGGGCCACACCGGCTCCGATGAAAAGCCCGCGCATGACCAATGCTCCAATGATTCCCCAGAACAGCACGGTCTTTTCTTCTTCAGGCGGGACTTTAAAGTAAGCAAACAGCAGAATGAAAACAAATAAATTATCGACGCTGAGAGCTTCCTCCAGAACGTAGCCTGTCAAGAACTCCAAAGATTTGGTCGCGCCCAGCCATTGATGGACAAAGACGGCAAACGCCATGGCCAGGCCGATCCAAAAGGCGCTCATGAGCAAGGCTTGTTTGAAGGGCACGGCGCGATGCTTGCGGCTTACGACCGTGAGATCGAGAACCAGCAGAAGGAGGATTGCGGCATTAAAGACGACCCAGAACCAGATGTGCATGATTTAGCGTGGCCGTCCACGTTTCCCGCTGACCCAGGATTCCCAAAGCTCAAACGCTTTTAACTGATCGTCAAGATGCGTTTCCTGAATGAGCGCTTCAATCTGCTTTCGGTCCTGGCGCGGCCCCAGACGCTCCGTATCGTCGGCAAGGGCAAAGGTGAGATATGCGGCAATGGCTATGTGCTTTCTCAGTTGCGGTAAATCGACTTTGTCATACGTATCAGATGAAGCATGGTAATTGATCAGATAATTGGCTTCTTCCTGGTTGGCCACCAGATTGGGGACGCCTTCCAGCAGAAAATCCATATTGTCGGTACCGACAAAAGCGTCAGTGGTAAGAGTGGTGGCGCCAAACTGTTTAATCGGCTCGAGCAAGCGCGTTACCGGATCCATCAGGTCTTTCCGCCCGCCAAGAGAAAAGCCTGTGGTCTTGCCCGTGCCTTCATCCCAGGTAAGCATAGCCACGGTATTGTCCAACTCAGATTTGTGCGTGACGGTATAGGCAAACGAGCCGACATTGATCTCCTCTTCCCCGGTAAAAAGAACAAAACGGATGGTACGGCGGGGTTGCAGCCCGGCGGCTTTGATAGCGCGCAACGCCTCAATGACCAGCGCTGAGTTGCAGCCATTATCGAGCGCTCCGGTTCCCAGTTCCCATGAGTCAAGGTGCGCGCCAATCACAACAAACTCATTCGGCCTTTCCCTGCCACGGATTTCCGCCACCACGTTATGCGGCGTAATGGCTCCGCCAACATGATTGGGAATGGAATACCTGAGCCGCACTTTTTGTCCGGCCTGGAGCAACCGCGCAATACGCTCACCATCTTCCCGAGCAAGAAGTATTTGCGGATAATTCTTGATGTGATCATCAAAGCTGCCGATATGCCGGTACAGCAAGTCCTGATCACGAGTGGAAATAAATGCAATCGCAACCGCGCCAGCTTTCCGCGCCGCGCTCAGCTTATCAGCCTGAGTAAGATATTCCTCAAAGAGGTCATCCCAGGTCTTCATGGTCCTGGAGTGGACCAGCGCAACAGTACCGCGAAGATCGCCCACTTTCTGAAAATCTTCCCTCTTGCCAAAGCCAACATCTACCACCGGAAGGCCGTCCGCCGGAGAGGTCGTGGGTGCCGTCCAGGTAAGGGACACGGCACGGACATGAAATCGCACAGGACTAACCACATCCACCTGCGTATCACCTTCCGTCCACGATGCCGCCATCTGGGCGGGCTCCAGGTGAACATTTTCTCCACCGGCAGCTTTGAAGGTCGCAAGACCCCATTGTTCAGCGCGGTCCATGGCTGGAGTACCGGGCACGCGTCCACCGATTTCGTCCGTCAGCACACGCAGGTTCTTTTCCAGCGTGGGCGAGAGCTGCCCCTCAGCAATTAGCTTCTCCGCCGGCGTTTGGGCGAACACATAAGACGAAAGCAACAGCACAATAAGCGCGCTGAGGTTTTTCATGCAGGCGATTATATCGGGTCAAAGCAGTGTGCCAGAAAGATACATCGGCTAGGGGCGGGTGCGGGCATCCTTCAGAGGGGACCAGAGTATCCCATTAGCAGGGGGTAAATACGATGCGATCTAAAGCGTCCATTCAAAGTCATCCAATCCATCCCATGCTCGTAGGATTTCCGATCGCGCTATGGGTCGCCGGGTTCATCTTCGATTTGCTAGGCACCCGAGGTTCAAATGCGGCGCTTTGGGCCGCGGGATTTTACTCAGTGATTGGAGGCTGCGTAGGAGCAGTGCTGGCCGCAACGGCGGGAGTGATTGATTTTCTTTACACCGTTCCGCCAGAATCCAGCGCGAAGAACCGCGGCCTGCTGCATGGCAGCCTGAATAGTCTTGTCCTGTTGCTCTTTATTTATGTGGCATACCGGCTGGGTTCGCCTTCAGCAACGCCGGATGGCGCAACTTTATTGCTGATGGGAATCGGGGTTGCGATACTGGCGGTGTCCGGTTGGCTGGGCGGAACGCTGGTTTATCGCAACCAGATTGGGATTGACCGGCGCTATGCCAGCGCAGGCAAGTTGAAGACGCGCACCATTGAATCCTGGAGCAAGCCAGTCTGCAACCAAAGCGAGTTAGGCGATGGCCAGGTGCTGCTGGCAACCGTAGGCACGGAACGCGTGGTTGTTGGGCGATGTGCAGAAGGGCTGTTTGCTTTTAGCGACCATTGCACTCACCGGGGCGGACCGCTTTCTGATGGCGCTCTAGTGGGCTGCACCGTACAGTGCCCGTGGCATGGCTCGCAGTTCGACGTCCGCACTGGAAGAGTGGTGGCCGGGCCGGCGCAGGAGAAGATCAAGATTTACTCGATCAAGATCTCAGGTGGCGAGGTGTATGTCCAGCCACCAGAGCCGATGGAAATTAAACCGCGGAAGGTAGCGTAGTTCTCCTAATTTATGAAGGCGCCTTTTGCGGCGACGCTGGCGGCGGATTGTCGCCCATGCCGTTGATCAGCCGGATGGTTTCCAGGATCACGTCTCCGCTGATCTTTAAGCTTTCCAAACTCAATTTGTCCACCGTGTCCTGGACTGTGTGATGGAAACTGTTGTTATAGCCATAGTCGATGTCGATGACATCCAGAACCGGCATGCCAGCGCGGGAGAACGGGATGTGGTCATCTTCGACTTCGGTTGTGGAGGCAAAAAAATGTGATTGATAGCCTAGGCGGGTCGCCGCCTGAAGCAAGATATCCTCAAGCCACGGAGTTGAGTTCGTATCGCGGCAGATATCAAGATCAGCGTCGCCTATCATGTCCGCCAGCACAAACGCTTTTACCTTCTTGCTGGTGCCATCGTCCTGCAGCTTCTTAGCCAAATGGCGGCTGCCCCAGAGGGCGTCATTGGTGTGCCACTGGCGGGTGAATGATTCTTCACCGTCAAGGAAAGCGATCCAGATGCTGTAGCCTTCCAGCTTTTTGCCGCGAAGCTGGTCAGCGATGGCCAGCAGGAGAGCGCTGGTGGCGGCGCCGTCATTGGCGCCGACGAACGGTGTGTTGCGCAGCCAGTAGTTTGTTTCATAGTGCGAACCCAACACGATAATGCCGTCTTTTGAACCCGGAAATTTGGCGACGATGTTAGTCATCGGCATTTTGCCGGCGGAAGTTTCAGCGACAAACGAATCCTCTTCCACCTGAACGCCCTTGAGTTTCCCTTTGATATAGTTGCGTACCTGCTCGATGGGCTTGCTGCTGTCCCAGCGCGGGCCAAAGGAGACAATCTCTTTGGTGTACTGCATAGCCCGAGCGCCATCGATATGCAACGCCGGCCCTACGGGTTCTACCGCTTTGGCAGGAGAGCTTGCCGCTGGCTGACTGGCTGATTGCGGCACGGAAGCTTCATTGGCCGAAGCCGCTTTGTCGTTGGAACATCCCACCCCGGCGAGTGAAAGCACCAGGATAAAAGCAGCACTTATTCTTAGACACGAGATCACGCCTGCGCTCCTTGCCGCACAGATTCCAAAAAGCCACGACCTTCATTCTACGGGGCGTTTAGAGCGATCTACCATCTTCCCTGTCTTTTTCCTTGCGCTTTTCTGCGCGCTTGCGGCGCTGCCTGGGGTGGACCAGCCACACAAGCCCAATGCTGCCGATATAGAGAATTACCATGGGAGCAGCGTAGATGGTGAGGTTCATGATGTCGGTAGTCGGGCTGAGGATGGCTGCCAGGGTAACGCAGATCAGCACGGCCCCCCGAATATGCTTGAAAAGGAACTTGGCGTTCACTACACCCATCATCCCAGCAAAGCCGAGCACAATGGGCATCTCAAAGATGATGGCCAGGCCCAGAATGATGGTCAGAAACAGCTTGGTATAGGCGTCAATGGTGATGGTGGCCCGGAAATTTCCGCCGTAGCTGCCGATGAGAAAATCCATGGCGACCGGAAAGATAACCTTGTATCCGAAGAAGCCGCCAGCCAGAAAGAGTCCCACAGAAAGCATAAGAAATGGCACGACAAAGCGCTTCTCATGCCGGTAAAGTCCTGGCGAGATAAAGCTCCAGACCTGGTACAAGATCACAGGAGAAGCCAGAAAAATGCCAGCCATCAGTCCGACCTTCAAGTAGAGGTTGAATGGATCGGTAGGGCTGAGGTAGGCCAGGTGCGGATCAATGTTGTATTTCTTGAAAACAACCAGGATCGGCTTTTCAATAACCGGATAGATTTTGTCCTGGGCAAAATACCAGCAGACACCGAAACCAACGGCCACGGCCGCGGCGGAACGGATAATGCATTTGCGCAGTTCTTCCAAATGCTGGAAGAGGCTCATTGAGCCCATCTGCCGCAATTCCCGCTCAATTTCCTTATGTTCGGGTTCTGCCACTAAATCAGACATCGGTATCCTGCGCGACTGTATTCTTCATGCGCTCTGTCAGGCGGTTGAGTGCGCCCTGTATGGAGAGGTCCTCATCGCTGGAGATTTTGGCGATCTCCGGCTCCAGGTGCTTACGGGGGTCTGCTTCGTCAAGTTCCAGCTTGCGGATTTCTTCATGGATCTGGCCCTGGAATTCATTGCTGGCCTTTTTGAATTCGGCCATGAATTTACCCCAGGTGCGGGCGAGTTCCGGCAACTTCTTGGGCCCAAACAGGATGAGCGCCAAAAGCATAATAAAAAAGATCTCGCCAGAAAAACCAAAGTCCATAGTGTTATTGCTTCATAATACCGCAGCTTTTCTTAAAAAATATCGGGATTTTACATTAACTTTTCCAATTGAAAATGTTCCGCAGCTTTGTGGCAAGAACGAGCATCTCACATAGGTACGGAACTGCGTGTATTACCGTGGTTTCACAGTAGCCTGTTGCCAAGGCCCATTACGGGACGAAATGCATGTAAACTCGTGAAGGGATGAGTGTTATACTGGCTTTAGTTTTCCGCAATTTGGATGAGGCTTAGCGGCCGAGGGATTTTTCATGTCTCGTGGAACAAACCGTTCTCTTTTCTTCGTTCTCCTAATCATTGTCACCTGCGGCTTTCTGGGATCCGCCGCATTCAGCCAGAGAGGCAACTCATCTGCAGTAGGCGCCTCGGACAATGATGTCCGCGACGGCCTTAAGCAGTTTTCAGAAGTCTATAACCTCGTGGAACAGAATTATGCGGAGCCGGTAAATCCCGACAAGGCGATTTACAACGGCGCCATCCCCGGCATGCTGCACGTGCTGGATCCGCACTCGAATTTCTTCGATCCCAAGTCATACTCGCTGCTGAGGGAAGAGCAGAGCGGCAAGTATTACGGCGTGGGTATGCAGATTGCCCCGCGCAACAACAAGATCATCGTTGTGGCCCCGTTCGCGGGAACACCCGCATACAAAGCTGGGCTGCGTCCGGGCGATGTGATTATTGCCGTCGACGCCAAGGCCACGGACAACATGAGCGTGAGCGATGTGGCCGACCTGCTGAAGGGCCCCAAAGGCACCAACGTACATATTTCAATCCTGCGCGAGAGCAACGAAAAGCCGCTAGAGTTCAATGTGATTCGCGACGAGATTCCGCGCAACAGCGTTGATTTGAAATTCATGGTGCGGCCGGGCATCGGCTACATGCACATTTCGGCCTTCAATGAGACCACGGAACAAGAAGTGGAAGACGCGCTGCAAGGCTTTGGCGATCTGAAAGGCCTGATCCTCGATCTTCGCGGCAATCCGGGCGGACTGCTGAATGAGGGTGTAGGCGTGGCCGACAAATTCCTGAAGAAGGGACAGGTCATCGTCTCACATCATGGCCGCAGCTCACCGGAAAAAATGTACAAAGCAGCACACGGCAATGGCGGGAAAGATTATCCGCTGGTAGTGCTGGTGAATCGTGGCACGGCTTCAGCGGCGGAGATTGTTTCCGGCGCGATACAAGATCATGATCGTGGATTGATTGTCGGTGAAGTGACATTCGGCAAAGGCCTGGTACAGACCGTGTATCCGCTGTCTGAAAACACCGGTCTGGCGCTGACCACGGCCAAGTATTACACGCCAAGCGGCCGCCTGATCCAGCGCGATTACACTGGCGTTTCTCTTTACGATTATTACTACTCCCGCGAGCAGGAAGATAATCCGAACAACAACGCCAACACCAACACGAACACGCCTTCCAAGGAAGTGAAACTCACCGACAGCGGGCGCACCATGTTTGGCGGCGGCGGCATCACTCCTGACGTAAAAGTGAAGCCGTTCAAGACCACGCATTTTGAGGATTCACTGCTGGTGAAATACGCGTTCTTCAATTTTGCCAAGCACTACCTGGCCAACCGCCATGTGGACAAGAATTTTGAAGTCACCGACGCGGTGATGCAGGAATTCCGCAAATTCCTGGACTCGCAGAAGATTCCATATACTGAAGCCGACTTGAATGAAGGCTCAGACTACATCAAGTCCAGCATCAAGACGGAACTCTTTATTTCAGAGTTTGGACAGGAAGAAGGGCTGCGAGTGCGCGCGGAGAACGATCCGCAAGTGATCGCGGCGCTGAACCAACTGCCGAAAGCCAAAGAGCTGGCGGACAATGCCAGAAAGATTGTGGCCCAGCGCGCAGCCGCACAACAGCAAAATCGATAAGAACCGCTTAACGGAAACTAAGGCCCGCCACGAAAACTGGCGGGCCTTTTACTTTGTGCTTATCTGCCAGATTATTGTTTCGCGTATTAAAGCCAGGACTAAGTAATTTTGTTGGTTGATTCAGCAGCAACTCTGTTTACCAATTAGTACATCCCACCACACGAGTTGTTACGCAACTCGGAGTAAGACCCATGAAATACCACCTGGTTGTTGCGTTTTTCCTGTTCGCTTCCCTCAGTTGTTTTAGCCAGAGTTTTAGCACACAAAGTTACCCAACCGGCGGGTTGGCCGGCCAGATCATCGCCGCTGATTTTAATGGCGACCATATTCCTGACGTCGCCACGGTAAACGGCGACACTAACACAGTCTCTATTCTGATCAACAACGGTGATGGCACTTTCCGCCCGCACCTGGATTTCGCTACCGGCCCTGGGCCTAATGGCCTGGCCGCGGTGGATTGGAACAAGGATGGAAAAATGGACCTGGTGGTCTCCAACGGTGGAGCGGCCGCCGCCTCACAGAGCGTCTCTATCCTGCTGGGCAATGGGGACGGCACGTTCCAGCCGCACCATGACATTATCGGAGCGCCCCACGCAAACTCCATTGCGGTAGGCGACTTCAATGGTGACGGCAATCCGGACATCGCGACTTCCAGCAATTCTCCGGTGAACGCTGTGCTTGTGACTTTGGGAAACGGCAGAGGCGGAATGCTGGGGCTGTTTCAGGACACGGGCAATATTGGAATTAATCCCAGGCCGCCCAACGACAATCCTTTTCTGCTTTCGAAAATCGTCCGGGCCGACTTCAATCACGATGGCAAGGACGATCTTTACTACATCGAGTGCTGCAACACGTTTGTGATCGTGCCGCAAGGCGCATTCGGTGTGCTGGTGAGTAATGGTGATGGCTCATTCAGCGACCATCCAATCAGCGGGCCGATCGTTCCGCCAACAGACCTGATTGCGGTGGACATTAATCAAGACGGCCTTACTGACGCGATCATGCCCTTTGACGGCTGCCATGAACCCTGTACAGGCGTGAGCGTGGCCATTAACAAGGGCGATGGCACTTTTGGGGGCGGCGCCGGATTTCAAGTGGATGTGGAGAACCCAGGTTTTCTTGTGGGAGGCGCGGCGTTCGACGTGGATGGCGACGGCCACAAGGACTTTGTGCTAGTGGGCAACGATACAAATGATCCCGCATTTAATCCCGATCATATGACCCTGATCATCCAGAAACAGAATGCGGATGGAACGTTCGCGGCTCCGCCACAGTTCGCGGGCGGTCCTTCTCAATTGATCCCGGTGACTTTGAACGCCCCGATTGTGGAGAATCCTTCTGTTGCGGTCGCCGACTTCAATCATGACGGCAAGCCTGACCTGGCGATGGTAAGCAGGTTCGGCGGGCCGGTGTTCGTCGTGCTCAATACAACTCCGCCGAGCGCGTGCAAGGTCAGCACGGTCAATCACACGGTCACGGTCTGTCATCCCGCTGACGGAGCGGTAGGACTTTCACCGGCTCATATTGTTTCTCGCTTTACATCTTCGACCGCTCCCAGCGTGAGCCAGATCTATCTCGATAACAAGCTGGTGTTCCAAGTCACCGGCGGCAGTATCGATAAGAACCTCACGCTTGCGCCGGGGGAACACAAACTGGAAGTCAAGTCGTGGACCAAGGGACAGCCCTTTCACAATGACTTTTTCCTGTCCACGCCCAGGTCAATTCCTGCGACAGTGCCGCCTTGTTCAGAGAGCACAAATTTCGCGGTAAACATCTGCTCTCCTGGACAAAAAGCGGCGGTGGATGCGCCAGTGCACGTTGTGGCAGCAGCCAAGTCCGCCGCGCCGATTACAACCATGCAGATCTATCTTGATTTCAAGGAGGTGTTCCATTCACCCAACAGCACATTGATTGAGACTGATGTGCCAATGGGCTCAGGATCACATTTGATTGTGGTGAAAGCCTGGGACAGCACCGGCAGGAACTTCTCCAGCAGCAGAAGCATTACTGTGCCATAGAGGTTAAAAAACAGAACGTTCAATAACAAAAAGCCCGCCAGAAAAATGGCGGGCTTTTTGTTGCCCAGCAATTCGACGGTAGCTGGACTTTCTCTTTTTTATGAGAAATAGTTCTTGCGGCGGGAAGTCAGCGGCTGCTTGTAATGCCGCTCCAGGACAGCAAAAAAAGCAGTGAGGGCGAGCGAGAGGGCCACAAAAACTGCAGCCGACAAGATTTCGTGTTCCGCCATCCAATGCGCCATGCCATAAGCGTAGAACGCTTCCCCGCCGGGCTTCCAGTCACAGGGGTAATTAGGGATTCTAAGGTTCCTAAGTGATTGAGAAAACGGGAGCAAACGCCAGCTGTTTGCCCCATGCCTTTTTGGACGGAGTGTGAAAGGATGGGACAGTTTGACGCTCGCGATTCAAGAGCGGCGGCGTTTGGGTTTATTGTCGCTCCGCTGCGCTGCGCTCCGGCCTGCGGCAGCAAGGAATAGGTTCTGTTCGTTAGCCACCCAGCGCTTACCCCTTCAGCGCGCGAGCGCGCCTCGGGCCGCGCTGGGCTAACTGTGGAGTCTCAAGAGGTTGTTCCGATCGAGGCCGGAGCGGCTGATAGGTGGAACATGGTTGAGGCTACCATGAGGACGGTGCCAGTTGTAATGGTGAAGCCAGGGAAGAAGATGTTCGTGACGGTGTTGCGA